>JAGGSN010000060.1 GCA_021159005.1 Candidatus Zixiibacteriota bacterium
TGTCGCAGCACATTGCCTACATGATCAATTATGATACCACAATTTTTACCAGGGAGCAACCGTAAACCACGTCCGAATTGCTGAATATAAAGTCCATAACTCGCGGTCGGTCTCGCAAAGCTGCACACCTCTATGGCCGGGAGGTCAAACCCTTCCCCGAAAATATCAACATTTACAAGTTCTTTCAAGTCACCCCTTGCAAGACGAGCAATGGCTTCTTGTCTGACTTTGTATGGCGTCTTGGCATGCACAAGCTCTGCTGGGACACCCGCAGCATTAAAATTAGCGGCCATATCTTTACCGGTCTCAACGTCTGGTACAAAAGTAACCCCTATTTTTCCAGGTGCTATCTTAAGATAATGCGCCGCAACATCCCCAATTATCTGCGATTTACGGACGGAGGCGACCAGCTTGGGTTTGCTAAAATCCCCCGCACGAGTAACCGGAACGTCTGACAGGTCGATAAAAGTCCTCGGGGCAAATATTCGGTAGTCGGTAAGGTACCCTTGTTTTATAAGGTCCCGCATCCCAGGACCCTCAACAATCGTGTCATACACACCATCCGCATGCCGGCCGAGGCCCCTCCCATCCGCCCGTAAAGGTGTGGCAGTTACACCAAGGCCCCGACAGGTTGGTGGGAACAGGCTTATGGTTTTGCCCCATACGTTATCCTTACAGACGTGGTGCCCTTCATCCGTTACCCATAGCCGCGTTTGGCTGATCGCATTACTAAGGGGGCTTGCATGATTCTGAAGGGTCAATACGCCCGCAAGGTTATCTTTTGCTTGCGGATTATAAAAATGTTTACCGAATTTCTGTAGGTGCATCCGGACCGCCCATTTGATAATTTTCTTTGGTGCGTGTATAGCATGCACAACACCAAAGTTAGCAAGCGCCATAGATATTTGAAAGATAAGCTCCTGCCGATGGGCGATGGTGAACGTAACGCCGGTCTCTTTGGAAATTTTATCCCCAAAAATTATAGTCTTACCTGATGCGCA
>JAGGSN010000061.1 GCA_021159005.1 Candidatus Zixiibacteriota bacterium
GAATGACATCATTATAGCATCCGCCTAAGGCGGACAAAAGGCCGGACAGTAGTAAGTTTTTTAATTGATAAATAATTTGAAGTTTATGCAGTTCCGTTGGAAGGACAAACATTCTTATCTGTCCGGATTCAGATGGAAATGTCTGGCTTCCTAACTGCTCTTATGAAAAATTCTAATAATACCTTTTGTCAACAACTTCACCCACCTGAGACGGATTGCCCTACTTCATCAATAGCTTACCAAAGGAGAAAACCGCTGCTTTGGCTACATTTTCGAACGGGCTTCCCTGCCAATCGAGCGGCAGTAAATCAGCGCCAGAGTTCGGTAAAACATGTGAGCAAATTTGGAATACGGCATATATATCAACAGAAAAAACACCGCTACCAAATGAAGGAAATAATTCGCGCAAGCCAGCATCGGGATGTTTGCCAAACGGGTAAGCCATGACAGCATGCCGGTTAGCCCGACAAAGAAGACGATATATAAGAAAAGCGAATCGGTATAGCTATTAGCGCCTACGTTTTCCTTATTGGTCCAGTGACGGTATAACAGCATGATACCGCCAATTAAAATAGCAATACCGCCAATCAAACCGGAGATTTTCACTATATGAGGCCATTCTCTCGGGATTGGGAAAAACGGTTGGACAATAGTTATGCCTAAGAGTTCGAGATAATGAGGGATAAAGTGAAGCACAAATACTAAAGCTGTGGCGATAAATGAACCTGCAAAACCTATTAACAATAAGACATGACCCCATGAACGGGATTTGTTGGTGTCGCATTTGAAAAAATTACCGTGCATGATAATCTCTACAAGAGTCAGTTTGCAAGCCTGAATAAACGAAAGGCTTTTATCCGCGCCATCAGCATGAAGATTTTTCCAAAACCTTGACAAACTTATAATAGCGAAAATGACAACTAAAATCATGCCAAACACAAATAAGACATCCACCGCGCTGTGCGGCAAAAACAGATTGTAATCAATCGGGTTGGCAGTCAGGAAAACAAATTTACCATTTGCCCTTGGCGCAAAACCAAACATCAGCCCCAATAGGATTAGAACCGGCGCAAGCAGTAATATCGGTAGTGCTTTGGGGTTGGCTAAGGCTTTGCCCATAAACGATGGGATGGCATACGCCTTATATATATACGACCGAATAGCCGATAAAACATCGCCGGGTTTTGCTCCGCGCGGGCAATTGACACTGCAGTCGTTGCATTGATAGCAAAGCCAAATATCGGGATCTTTAGCTAACTGGTCTATCTGTCCCCATTGCGCCATAATCATCTCCTTGCGGGGAAATGGCTTATCCTCCGGAGACAAATTGCAGACCACCGAGCAGGTGGCGCATTGGTAACATTTTTTCAGGGTATCGCCGCCAAGCCTATCGATCTCATTTATAAATTCCATATCTGGTTCTATTATGCGGGCTTCTGCCATCAACTCTCCTTGTTTATGATTCACATAAGGACTGTATAAATGATATTATATACACCCAAATTTATGTCGGCGCGCGAAAATGTACACCAACCGCGAATATCAATTTGCCAAAAGTATTATCGATTCAATAGTCTGTCAAGATTTTTTTATTCCGATGTCGTCAGGAAAGGGTTCCTGACGACACACCTTAATCCTATGTCAAGATTTTTTATTATCGGGTTTAATAATTATGCAGATATTTACTTGTACTATATCAAATATTTTCATGCGATGGCAAGAACCCTTTCCTGCCATCTGTTTAACGCAGCCAATGTCATCGGGAAAAAGTATTGCCCTCAGGATGTCGCTCGCCTGGGGCGGACTCCATTTTGAGGAATAAAAAAACCAATGGTGGATAGTAAAAATACCGTGCCCCGTGTCCGCAGACAGGCGGGCGCCGGCAGGCAG
>JAGGSN010000062.1 GCA_021159005.1 Candidatus Zixiibacteriota bacterium
GAGCTGAACAGGTTGTGTCACGACGGAATAGAAGCGCGAAAAGCGCGGGCAGAACATGCAAATGAAGGGGCAGACGATGGCGGAGAATGAACATACCGAACCGAGAATACACATCACCCCCGATGCACAGATGATCGGGAAGCTCGATACACTCCGTGAAGTCGGTGAGACATACCCTGATTTAATCAAGCGACTTGTCGATGATCGGATAACAGAGCGTCGCTCACACGGCGACGCGGTGTCTCACGTCAAGCTCGTCCCGGAGCTGCGCAAGGCAATCGATGCCATTCGTCAGAAAGGCGAAACGAGATCCGCTGTAATCATGCGCGTGGTCGAAGCATATCAATATGCAGAAGATGTGCGCGTCGATGAGCTCACTCCCGGTCGGTCGTATACGGTCTTCATCACGAAATCGATGCGGAGCAGCCTCGATACCATCCGCGAAGGTGATGAATCGTACGTCTCGACAATCCGTCGCCTGATTGAAGAACATCAGGTCGCCGAGGCACAACAGTCGATGACGCCGGTCGGAGCGACAAGGGCAATGCGAGTCAAACCGTCCACATATTCCCGAATCGAGAGCATGGTGCAGGGTGATGAGAGCTATGACGAGGTCGTTACGCGGCTACTCGATGAACGCTCCATGTACCGGCTGATTGCGAAGAATAAGGCTGCAGAAGGGCGGCGCCTGTTACACAACCATAACTTCAAGCTGGTAATCAATGAGATTACTGCGATTGATACCATTGTCGATCAGGAAGACAATTGCGGTGTTCAGCAGGACGTCGATGAGCTAATGAAGAACACGTTGAGCACCCCGCTGGATGAAGGTGATTCCAAATGACCGACTTGACCATGCTCGAAGAAGACACATTTCTCGCTGGGGACAACACAGAAGAAGAAGTGTCCCCACAATCCGACAAAGTGTCCCCACCTTCAGTAGACAAAGTGTCCCCAGCATCGGGCGACGAAGTGTCCCCAGCATCGGGCGACGAAGTGTCCCCAGCATCGGGCGACGAAGTGTC
>JAGGSN010000063.1 GCA_021159005.1 Candidatus Zixiibacteriota bacterium
CCGCAATCCCTGCAGGTTACGGTGTTCTTTTCCTGGTCATATTCCCAATTTGGATCAGGTGAAGGACACGAACCATCTTTATAGTAATGGCAGCCCGCGTCGTCACTGTACCAATCGCTGCAGTCGCACTGTGCGTCTATGTTCGCACTCGCGAGGGTGAAATAATCCGCCTCTTCAAGTGCGAACACCTGGGGGCATGTATAACCACCCCTGCAATCCGCGCCCCCGTGAACCTGCAACAGGATGTAGCTTTCACCGTCCACTTCAAATATCGCATACTGCAGCACCTGGCTTAAAAGGCTCTCACTGTTATAGGTGTTTACGATGTTATGCAACGCGTACCCTTCTAGCTCGATCTCTTCACGCTCTAGAAAAGTCTCCATGCAAGTTAGATAAGACGTCGCGTCTGATGTGGCTACTATCCTCTGCATTATCCCGTTAAGGCGTTTGGATTCATCCGTTATATCCAAAAAGTTTGTGAGATAATGGTAAACATCATAAGATACGATAACCTCATCATCACCGCATACATCGATCTCACACGCCGGTCTTTTATCCCATTCATCCATCTGGATATGTCGGTTGCGCTGCCACTGCCGCCCATAAGCCCCGCCGGAGTCCAGTATATCACAACCGGTATTTTCTGTTAAAAGCCCGATAATCCGCGCTTTCAGTGGGTCTGGCTCTGTTATCGCCGGTTGTGGGTTCTCTGCTACCGCCCGCTTGCATTCGGCTGCAGATAGTACAGATGCAAACCCGTGTACTATTACATCCACCACCGCAGAGGAAACCGCGGTCGGTCTGTTGACCTCGCCGGATATAACCGGCGTGCCTGTTTGTTCTGTTGTTGGTTCTAACATATTTCTCACCTCTGTATGTCTGTGCTTTCGTTCTTTACCTCCATAAGCCTGAACTTATGGAGTTTATAAAGAATAAAGGGGTTTAAAGCCCCCGTTTTATTGCCCCTGTTTTGCGCTCCATCCTCTCCAATGTCGCGACTGCTGCCTTAAATTCCGGTATCTCTACAGATTCAATCGGTAGAGTGGCACCCAACCAATGTATATGTGCATCTATACAGTCCATAAATGCTTTCATATCCGCAATATCACCCTGCAGTTCATTGAGTGTCTGTTTATCTGCATCGCGTGTCATTATCTCTCTCCCTGATGTAGTAAACCGCCCGTATCAACAGTTGGTCAATACTGATAACGTCGTATGCCTTGCGGGTTGAAGTCCATTCACCATGTTTCCTGCATCGCTCGCTGCAGTATCGTTCCGCTCCGTATGCACTGAAATAACTACCGCCTATGTGGATAGCTTGACCGCACCGATGGCATTTATCCTGCAGTGGGATCACGTCCACACCAGCATATCTAAACACGCCTGCAGTGGTCATGTTCTCAATCGGATAGTCGTATATTTCACCCGGATTAAACGCCTTGATAAATCCGGTTTCCTTATGTTCTGTGGTCATGTTGTGCCTCAAATAAAAGAAGGTGTGAGGGTTTTATCCCTCGCGTTTTCACCTGTCGATGTTGCGACCGATACGATGGTTGCCGCGATCTCTGCGGGTGTCGGGTTGAATACCGTTATGAAGGTTTCGTAAACGTCTTGCGTTATCATAATCCTCGCCTCACGCGGTATATTCAACAGTCGCGGTTATCTCTTTCGGTACGTCGCCATATAGTGCGGACTTTCGTATGTATATCGTGCCGATCTTATAGTCGTCACCAGTCGCTTTATACTGATGTGTGCCTTTCGTTTCCTTCGCGTGCGTGAATTTGCACACTATGGTTTTTATTCCTGTCATGGTTTATCTCACCTAACATTTGCTTTTGCATACCATCACATTGTGCGATTGTAGCACAATAGAATTAATGCGCATAGGATTTAAACGTTTTCCAATTTCGCGCATAAAAAAATTTTATATTAACAAAATTTGAACAAAACAAAAACGCTATCGGGCGGCTGTTTATTACAGAATAACCCCCATTTTTTAAGACAAAAACCGCCGCCCGATAGCGTTTTTGACATTGTAGCCTTTGCAAGGCAGTGTTTTAAAAACGCTATCGGGCGGCACTGTTTTTAAAAAAGTTTGTCAAAACAGCCGCTTGCTATCGATTTTTTTGTTGTTGAAAAAACGACTTTTTAAGATAGATACGTCATAAAAATAATAATACAACTTTGGGTAGTTTATGCAATCAAAACGTATAGCCCCCCTTTACCAAAAAGCACCGCAGAGATGCCTTAACTGCAGTGGGGACACCAATTAAAAAAAAGTGGGGACACTTGCTGAAAATGTCCCCACAATCTCACCGCGTCCACCCCCAATTTATTGCAAAAACGCTTGCGGGATCGCTGTCCCCACCCAATAAAAAAAGTGTCCCCACTTTTTGTAAAGTGTCCCCACTTCTCCGGTTGGCAGGGGGGGAGCGGCAGCCACCCAACTACCCCCCCGAATAGCCGCATAGCTCGAAGCGTAGATGGATGGACAGAGGGGGAGTCGAACCCCCAGCCTGCTAGTTGCAAACCAGCTGCTCTTCCAATTGGAGCTATCCGCCCGCTTTGATCGATCAAGGGAACTTTTCTTTGTTGAAGATATTGTGAACGACTTCTTCGTACCGGAGCGACTGATGCCACCTCTTCGGAATAGTGATCTTTCCCACCTCATCGCGGTAGTGTTTCCTGGCGGTCGTCTCGTAGTCTCCGGTCATATCTTTGAACCCCGTTCCTTTAGCAGATAATGCTTCGAGCATCAGCGTCATGTAGCTATCCCTGAAGGATGTTGGTAGGATCCGGATTCCATACTTCTTTGGACAGACCGTGTTTAGCGTTCGGAAGATCGTGCTGTATGCCGGAGTGGTCGTCATGACAAGCTCCCTCTTGCCGGTCAATTTATTGGTCTTCCACGTCTTTGACGCCAGCATTGATGTCCGGTACGTTCCTACCTCCGGAGACCAATTGAAAAACGTCTTCCCGCTGAACACATAATAATCATCCTTTGTCCTGTCGGGATAGTCTTTACGATATTTGATTATCATGTCGGCAAGCTTTTTCGATATGTACATGTACTCTCGTGCCACTTGCTTCAGATCACCGGGCAATTCCTCCTGGAACCCAATAAAATCGACCGAGAATATCCCCTGCACGTCCAAACCCCGTACCGGTTTCGAGCCCTTGTGTGGGAGCCGTCCCCATTTCATCAATGCGAACTGGCTGGCTCGTAATCCGGTCTCCCTCATGAACCGGATGCATATCTTCAGCAGGTTCAGATTTTTCTTGAGGGAGGGGTTCTTTATCCCTGACACGCATTTATACAGCTTAATTACCCCTGAACGTGGGGACATTTCGCCGTCCTCGTTTATCCTTAACATGTACGCTGATGGTGGGTGTCGCTGTTCAGCTCGGTATATCTTCAGTATCGGCACGCTGGCGATCAGTCCCTTTTGAATATGCGCCGATTTCAGTTCTTTTTGTGCTGATAGGAAATCGTAAAAAGTCGATGTGCGGGTTCGGAATTCGTTCCACTGCCCTGGCTTGTACACTTCTCCGGTTACTCTTTCATGCACGTCATCGAGATACCCCTGGTACCGCACGAAATCGTCGGGATACATGTCCGTAATATCAATATCCATGAGTTCGAGGTAAGCGAGAAACACGTTGTTGTACATGAAATACCGCTTTATAGTGTTCCGCCACGCCCGCAGACTGTTGACCAACTTATTGAGCGCGAATTCTTCTGTGTCCTGCGCCCTCGTTGGTTTTTTCGTCGATGCGATTTCTTTCTGCAGTTCGGTGAGTTTGCTGCTCAATGTGTGGGCGAACCCGTACACGATGATCGGGTTATCTATGTTCTGTTTGATGACGTCTTCGTAATACTGGCACTTCGCCTCGAAACGCGGACGCACTACAGTCATATAGCGATTATGTAATTTGTGGTCGATCTTTATATCCGGTTCCAATGTAGTAGGCAGATAATGCCCGAGCATGGTTTTGCAGTACATCTCGCGCATGAAGTCTGCCCCCCATACCCTCTCCGGGATTGGCGAGTCCTTGAGATAACGGCGGTACCTCGACCACGTCCCCCATTGTTTTTCGAGTGTGCGTCCGAGGAATTTGATTAGGTAGTCGTGCAGATCGTCAATCGATACAAGTGAGGGGGGCAACTCCCTTTCAACACGTGTCGCTGGCTTGACTACTATCCGTTCTGTGTCCGCAAACTGATCGATTCGAGCAAACTGTGCTTTTCGCTCCTTCTCGTACTCGGCTTCCGTCATGAGCCCCGCATCAACTAAAGCCTTTTTAGCCGCCATGATAGCCTTGATCTCTGCAACCAGTTCAGACATATTTTTAGCCATTTTAATCAGCCAGCTCAAACGTTATGGTGGTATTTTTCGCTGTGCTGCTATAAATGATTTCGCCACGTCGTCGATCAGAAAGTTAATATAACATTACAACACATTGATGTACTGTTATAACCATGTCAAAGAATACCAACGTATCGAAAACAGTCACTATAGACTCCACTGTGTATATAGCGGTTGCTACGGCAACAGAAACGGCAGACACATCTTTCAGCGAAGAGCTGAACAGGTTGTGTCACGACGGAATAGAAGCGCGAAAAGCGCGGGCAGAAC
>JAGGSN010000064.1 GCA_021159005.1 Candidatus Zixiibacteriota bacterium
CAGGCATGAAATATTATGCAAAGCAAAAAGTAGAATGGCGATGTTTGCTGGAGTTGTCCAATGTCTTGTTGTTCTATGGATTGCGAATCAAGCAAGTTTCGCTTGTTGGATAATATTTAAAGAACTCTATGAAAAAGGCCGGACAGTAGTGAATTTATATATATCTATAAATAGTCTCGCAAAACAGATATACATTAAGTACAGCTATTCTTTAACAGGAGGCAGGAAAAGGTTCCTGCTTTCGCATACAGGAAAGGGTTCCTGCCTTCGCGTAAAAACAGATATACATTAAGTATGGCTATTCTTGTATATTTAATTATATTAATACCTTGATTTGTGATATTAAATGGAATTTAGCTTATGCCCAAAATAACCGCCCTCGAATCAATCAAACGCCAGAAAGCCTGGTACGAAATCCGCTTCGACAACGGTGTATCGTTCGCTGTCAATGATGAACTGATACTAAAGCATCTGCTTAAGCCCGGCCAGACTTTCAATAGCGATGAAATCAAGGGCATTCGGGAGCGGGCAGAATATCATTACCTGAAGAAAAAAGCATTAGAGATATTAGCCCGGAAACGTATCACCGAAAAGGAGATTCGCCGGAAATTGCGGGCAGTCAAATCATGCGCCCATCACACCGACAGGTTGATTACCGAACTTAAAGGGCATGGCTATATCGATGACTACAGCTATGCCGTAAATTTTATTCATTATTCGCTTGCGGGCAACCCGCACAGCAAGCGTTATATCAGTCAGAAACTGTATCAAAAAGGGGTGCCATCGGATATTGCCAATAAGGCGATGGCAAACGAACTCAGCGATTATGACGAATACGAAGCCGCCCTAAAATTAAGCGAGAAGAAATCTAAAACCGTAAAGAACCTGCCCGAATTAAAAGCCAAGAAACGTATCTCTGATTTCCTGCGCGGACGAGGGTTCAATTGGGATGTTATAAATAGCGTGCTGGCTGAATTATTTGAACGCAAGGATTGATATCAGTTTCGCGCAGGGTCATCAATAATATCATCTGGATATTGCATACACCCTTACAGCCTGCAATCAATATAATGCTTGATTAATATATGACGTTGTTTCTTTTGTAAAAAAAAAGAATGCCGCGCCTGCTAAAAAAACAAACGCGGCATTTATGAGGGAAGGCAAGTTTCACCTTACCGCTCTTGATACCTTCTTTTTACCGAAATTTTTCTTCATTTCCAACTGTCGTTTGTGTTCGCTGCGATAATACGCTCTTTGCGTAACCGCAACTTTCCAGATTACTGCAATTCCGAATATAAATAGAGCCGCATACAGAATCTTTTTACTTTGATTCGGATATATGATTTTTACAGTTACCGGATTATCTTTCGAGCCATAATTTGCCAAAACTTTTGAGCCTGTCGTAACTTCAATATAATAATCGATTTTATCATCCGATAAAGCGGCAGAAAATATTTCCAGTTCGAATTTCCCCGATTCGGATCTCGATAAAGCCCTTTTAAAAAAGTTTTTATCATTGCCGAACCTATAATATACAACCGGCAATCCCAGTCCCATGTTTTTAATGGTGGCGGATATATTGAAATCCTCCGATGATGGAATTTCAAATACCGGGTTATGGATTATTTCCGGCAGTATTTCTTTTTTCTGTTCCGGTTTGGGCTTTTTCTGATGGTATGAATGTACTGCCATATTCCTTTTCCCTTTGCCTAACTGAATCGCCCATGTCTGCGCAGCCAACATCAATATAAAGACTACTGTTAGAAGCGCGGTTAATTGCTTGTTCATTGTCTTATCCCCTCCAAAAATTAACGCACCGATTGATCTTCCCAGCTAACTGTTGAGAAACTTTTTGTCAGCGGCATATAAATATTCATATTAATTAAATCTTGGTACTTGGATGAAAGCCTCTCATCATGATTCATTGTTAGATGAGGACCTCTAAGAATCATAGATTCATTTCTGGCTACAACAGACCCATTGAATTGACAGTAGTCGTCAAACCAGCCAGCAATAGCATGGTTTGTATAGAATATGCCATCCATTCTGTTTACGGAAAAATTAGCAAAATCAGAGTAGGCGGCAACACTGGCGTCAAGGTTATAGAAGTTTGCCGAATTAAAAGCATCACTAAAATCGATATCCCGACTGTAATCATATTCATCGCCGTATCTTCCGTCGCCATCAACATCCTCGCCCGTACCCGGCACTATATGGTATCCGGACGGAACTTGGGCAACACCTCCGCTGATTGGCAAATCTTCCATGTGCTGATTACCATCGCCATCCGCAATTGATACTGTGAAGAAACCGTCAGCCTCTTTAGCGGATGCCGAATATGGATTGCTTTGACTTTCCATATTGCCAAAGACGCCGTCCACACCAACATCCTCATAGCCATTATTTCGGTAATCGCTAAGCCAGCCGCCGCCGCCGGTAATACTACTTCTCCAACTCGAAGATGTATGATTTCCGCATACAACATTGCTTACCGTCATAAACGACACTAAATCGGCTGTCTGATTGGTTGTTTTCCAGGTTTCAACTCTAGTTCTGTACTGTTCGGCAGATTCGCTGCCATAGTTATAATTTGGCCTTGCCGTAGGCGGATTCTGATATTGAACGCCGGTTCCAACATACGTATTTCTGCCAACATAGAATGAACCCTGACCGGCAACAATCCCGCTAATAGCCAGATCTTTTGTTACGGCAATAGTTCCTTCAATAATGACAGGATTTGCGGCGGTTCCGGAGAGCGCTAAGTTGCCGGTTTCTCCAACATCATCGCCATAGGCGCCGTTTATAATAACCTCGCTTGGTTGAAGCACACCATCGCCATTTGAATCAATACCGACTTTTCCGGCAGGGTTGCCATAATCGCCATTTGCAAGTCCAACATAATAAGGATTAAGTTCTTGAACGATACCGTCGCCATCTAAATCGCCGGCATCATTAAGGTTGGGCATTGTGGTAATAGCCTGATCATAGGGGCTTCTATCTGCGCCGGCATAACTATGCCTGTTTACACTATCGGCGGCCATACCCTGATAAGCCGAACCATCAGTTGGAAAAACATAACCGCCGGCATAAACACCGCCGCCGTCAACAACATCCCCGGTGATTGGATCGAAGCGAGGGTTGCCATTCACGGTAAAATTACCCGACAAAACATCAAAATGCCCGTTAGCCTTAACATTGCCATTGGCAACAGCGTTTCCTGATGAAAATCCTGCCCACCAGCCAAAGTGATTTATGAAGTAAGAATAGTCAAAAACGCCTGAAGGCAGAATCCCAAACCTCATGGTAGCTATTAAGGTTGTGGATTCACTGCCGCCATTAGCATTGCCCTTCGCTTCAATAGTAACATCACGGCAATCTATATAAGGAGACTGAGGTCCGGGGTCTACAACTGATATTACGCGTGTTGAATATGAAGCGGCATTGCCCAAGGCAACGTCGGTATAAAACGTGGAATCATCAAGATTTTCCAGCCAATTGAAAGGCTGGGTAATTGGCGATACATTCTCATCGTAGAAGTTTCCCCAAATGTATTCGTTAACCGCTCTTTCCAACCCGGCTTCGGCAATATAAAATGCCTGAGAACTCCTCTTTACACTGCCTGAGATATCCATGTCGGTATTGGAATTAAATACCGCAGATATCCCAAGAATTGTTATCATTAGCAAAATCGGGATGACGATAATCATCGCCATGCCTTTACTGTTGGTCAATTTGTTAAACATAATATTTCTCCTTATGAAAACTATTTAGTTCTATATGTCCAATATTCCAGTGATCTCGGCAAATTGTTTTGATCAACCCATCGAATATCTACGTGGATTCGATAGACTCCACTTGGCACTGATGCATCCGATGCCGTACCGTCTATTGTTGTGTAGATATCAAATTTATTATTTACATTTAAATCGCTTTCAACAAACGGTAATGGCGAAAAACTCGGCACTGTTCGCATCGACTCAATTTTGTCCTGAGCGAGGCTATTAGCCGTAGATACACTTCGGGAAAACGAATTGGCATCCATAGTAATAGCCATTAAAGGCGCCAATCCTAGTATGCCAATGGCAACTATCAACATAGCCATAACTACCTCTATCAGGCTTATTCCTTTGTTTGAATTTATTAACTTTACCATAACTCCCTCTCTTTATAAATTTCTCAGGTTTACAACCTGGGATATAGTTCTTTCAAAGCACTCTCCACCCATAATATCATCATCATCTCTCGCTGATTTAGCCGTTAGGGATACCCTTACAGAGTTATTCCCAATATACGAAATATTAAAATCGCTAATCTCATCGGCAAAAATATTTGCCTGACCATTGACATCTTTAATAAGAGTTGGATGAAGGCTGTCTGAGTGATCAATATAGTATTTAACCGTAAATGTATCTCTGTTTACACACAATGTATCAGTCAAACCACTCAAAGAATCAATTGCAATTGGCACAATTGTGGTATCGGTTAAATTAAATCCAGCCATCCTCAATTCACGAATGATATCTTGAACCGATGCCCTGACATTCTGCTGCATTTCAGCGATTCCGTCCTGCGCTATACATTGCTGATTTGCCCTTAGAAAAAACGATAACGCCGCAGTAGCGACAATAGTTGTCAGAATCGCAGCTATAAGAAGTTCAAGTATTGTAAAACCATGTTTTTTTCTGATAATTATCATATTTTAACTCTCCTTCACGTTATTTTGTCTATTTATCATGCAAAGCTTGTGCCGGAGCGTTATTATAATCACAACTTGTTGATACGCTTATTGATAAATAGAAGCTGTTTAATAAAAGAACAGGCGGCTTAACTAAATATTATTAATTATCTTTATATTAATAATATCCCTTTATTCTTATATGTTTTAACAGGATACGGTATTTTTACATAGCTTTTTATTATATTAATCATAAACAATACATATAGGAATTACACCATAGTTTTGTAAAACATATCTGCTATCGTGTTTTGGGCGTGAGGATACCCACAATTTATGGTTTCGCTATAAACAACCATAGGCAGGCTAAATCTTAATAAGCGGTAGTCAAGTTTATCCGTTCTTGACGGGGATTCCATCCCTACATTTATTATTTTTTTATGAACATTGACAGCCGCTTTGTTAATAACCATATTAGACAAATTGGTAATAACTGAGAAAGATTGATTTTGAAAAAAAAAGATGTTGTTGAACTTCATGTTGATGATCTTGCCTTTGGCGGGCAAGGCGTAGCCAAACTTGATGGTAAAGTCATATTCGTTCAGGATGGCCTTCCCGGCGATTTTGCCAAGGTAATAATCAACAGGATAAAACCTGATTATTGCGAGGGTAGAGTTATAGAGATTATAAACCCTTCTCCATATCGGATTAAGCCTCTCTGTCAACATTTCGAGATTTGCGGCGGCTGCCGCTGGCAAAATTTCGAGTATGATAAGCAGCTTGAATACAAAGCGGAACAATTGAGAAACAATCTTATCCGAATTGGAGGCATCGAAAATCCATATTTGGAACCGATTATCAGCGCGAAAAAAATATACAATTACCGCAATAAAATGGAGTATTCATTTAACCGAAATAAAGACGGCGATCTGTTTTTGGGACTTCACTATGCAGGCTTTTTCGATAAGGTATTCAATGTCGAAAAATGCTGCCTTCAATCCGAACTTTCAAGCGAAATAGTAGTCTTTGTCAGGGACGAATGCAGCCGCCTGAAACTCCCGGCTTATCATATCAGGAACCATATCGGTTTGATGAGGTTTTTAGTTGTCAGGGAGGGTAAATTTACCGGCGAAACTCTGGTAAATATCGTAACCAGCGACCAGTTTGAGGGATATGAGGATAGGCTTTTGGGAATGGGAAATAATATCGCCTCAAAATTTGAAAATATCAACAGCATCCTCTGGACAATCAACAGTAAAAAAGCCAACATCGCCATAAGGGATATGCTGCCGCCCATGTTGAAAAACGGAATAATTAACGGGCGTGATTTTATTTATGAAAAGCTGAATAATTATCGTTTTCGCATATCAGCCGATAATTTTTTCCAGACTAATTCTTTTCAGGCTCAGGTATTATATGATACCATAATCGAATATGCCGAGTTTAACGAGCTTGATAAGGTAGTCGATCTTTATTGCGGAACCGGGACAATAGCTATATATATTTCAAACCTGGTCAAATCTGTAGTTGGTGTCGAAATAATGGCTTCATCAATTGACGACGCCTATATCAATGCGAAAGATAATGGCATACATAACGTTGAGTTCGTTGCCGGCAAAGTCGAGGATGTTGTCAAAGAGATTGGCGCTTATAATAAAATGATTATAGACCCGCCGCGGGCAGGATTACATCCGAAAGCGCTTAAGGGGATTATCGAAATTAAGCCGCAAACAATAATCTATGTCTCATGTAATCCATCAACACTGGCAAGAGATATTGCCGGTCTTGTTCAGGCTGGCTACAAACTTAGCAAAGCGACAGCAGTGGACATGTTTCCACATACATATCATATCGAGTCAATAGCAAAATTGGAACTAAAGTAATATGGAGGTCTTGTGTATAAGTTCTTACTTTTAACTGTTGCGTTTTTATTAACTGTATTGATGTCATCAACAATTGCCGGTCAAACCGAAGAATTGGAAAAATTGAGTCAGGATTATATCGATGTCAGAAGCAGCTTCTACCCCGTATGGGCTACAAGCGTTGGCATATTCGATTATGATTCCCTGCTTACGGATTATTCCTCAGAAAGGGTTTTTCAATACCGAAATAATATTTCCAAAATAATGCAGGAACTTCGGCAGATAAATATTAAGAAATTGAAAGGCGATGATTATATTAATTACAAGCTTCTGCTTTCCAATATTAGATACGATGAATTTATATTGGTGAAATTTCCATTTTATCAACATTCGACAGCTTTGTACCTTAATGAAGTGTTAAATTCCTTATACTATCTTCTGATTGACAATTCAAGGACTGACGAAGAAAAAGCGCCGTTTCTATTGGCCAGGATGAAACAAATCCCATATTTTTTTGAACAAAGGTGGGAACATCAACCCCTGATGGACAAGATATTTTATGAAATCGTCCTCGAATCGACTGATGGGGGGATTGAATTAATTGAAGAAACTGCAAAACTATTATTTGAGGTAGTGCCAGACAGCTCCCGAAGAATTGCCAGGTACAAAAAAGAAGCGATATCAAACCTTAAGAATCTCAAAATGTTTTGTGCTGTTGAAATTCAATATGCTCCTGAAAAGCATTTTATTGGCAAGGAAAACCTCGATTATCTTCTGAAAAATATCTATTTCCTTGATATCGATTCCGATTCCTTAATGAATCTTGGCTGGTACTGGTATAATAAAGCCAATGCCGCCATGGATTCAATTCAGGCAATAATCGACTCTAAACAGCCAGCCGATGATAAGGAAATCCCATTTGATAATTCGCTTACAAAGGATGACATATTCCAGTATTACCAGCGCGAAATTAACGAAACTGCCAATTTTTTCAAAAACCATGATATTGTTTCCATACCTGAAAACATCGGCAAATGTATTCCCGTTGAGATGCCTGCCTTCATGCGGTCAATGCATCGCGGGATAGCCTATCAACCGCCGGCTCCATTCAGCAGCGACCAAACCGGTTATTTCTATGTAAGGCCAATTCCCACATTGGATTCCGCAGCGATTGCCAAGTACAGCAATATTATTCAAAATAAACGCTTCAAAAGCTCTGTCGTTCACGAGGCTTTCCCTGGTCATCACCTTCAATTGAGCATTGCCAATAATAACCTTTCGCCATTACGTAAAATTCAGGATAATACCATGATGTCTGAAGGCTGGGCGCTATATTGCGAACAAATGGCGACCGAGCAAGGTCTGTTTGATAATGAAAATCTTGATGAACGCTGGCTGGGCGTTTATAGCGGCATCCGTTTCCGGGCAGTTCAGATGATAGTTGACTGTTCGCTGGCAGACAGTTCGATGACTCCCGATTCGGCGCTTGTGTTTATGAATAATATGCTTGGTGAAAACACCGATTATTTTACTTCCGAAATAAAGCGATATTGTGCTTATCCTACCCAGGCTTTAAGCTGCTTGACAGGCAAATTAATAATCCTTGATATACTTGAAAAGGCTCGCAAAAAAGAAGGCAGTTCGTTCTCATTGAAAGCGTTCCATGATAGGCTGCTGGCGGAGGGAACTATTCCTCCTTCATTAATAGCGAAAAAAATGAGCTTAAAAAAATAAAATAGTTTGAATTGTTGCCGATAATATCAGATATATGAAGATAATTCATACATCTGATATTAGGCTTGGCGCGCATTTTGTCGGCTTAAAACTTGCCGGAGATAAACTTCGAGCCGGGATTAAATCGACTTTTTCTAAAATCATTGATTACACTGTCAATGAAAAGGCGGACTTGCTTATAATCGCCGGCAATCTATTTGATAGTTATGACGTATCAAGGAATTTGCAGGACTACATCGCCGGTGAATTAAGCAGGCTGAATGACATACCCATTGTAATATTACCGGGCGCAAAAAATAATCTTGCCGATAATTCATTTTGGAAAAGTTGGAATAGCCTAAATTTATTAAAAAATGTACACACTATTACTGATACAAAAAAACCATATATAAACATAAGCCATCTGGATTGCACTGTGTATGGATTCCCTAAAAATTCTGCTAAAGACGCAAATGCACTTTCCCAACCAATTATCAAACAAAACACTAAATATCATATTGGGGTAATGTGTTGTCCGCCAGATGAAGTAAAAGCAGTAATAAGCAAAACCGGCCTGGATTTTGATTATGTCGCCCTGGGCAGCAATTACTCCTTTAGTGATTTTACGCAATTCGACATCAATGCGGCCTACAGTGGTTCGCCGGAGCAGCTTGATTTCAACCAAGAAGACGCCGGCAATATAGCCTGCGTTGAAATCGGTTCCCAAAACAAAGCAATTGTTAAAAAAGTTAATGTTGGTGTTTATAAATGGCAAACGATGGAAATTGACGCCAAAGAAATTTCAAGCAATGATGATTTAATTAACAAATTAAAGCCATTAGCAAATACCGATACTCTGCTTAAAGTAAAACTTACCGGTTTGGCGCTTTTTGAGTCATCGCTGATACCTGTATATGTTCAGCAGTTAATAGAAAATGAATTTTTGTATCTTGATATTATTGATGATATGAAAGTATTGCCTGAAAATATTTCTGAGGTTAAAGTATCGGAAAAAACGATTTTAGGTCAGTATATCAAGTATATGGCGCAAGAAATTAATAAGGGCGACGAAAGCCGCAAAAACCAGCTTGAAAAATCTCTAAAAGTCGGTTATATGCTCCTTCAAGGAAGGGAGCCGTGGTAATATGAGGCTTGCTAACCTAAAACTTGAAAATTTCGGTAAATTCGATAATTTCGAGTGTAATTTGACCGCTGGTTTAAATGTTATTAAGGGAGCGAACGAAACCGGCAAGTCTACTATTGTTTCCGCCATAACCGCGCTTTTTTACAATGATCTGAAATCCTCAGATAATAGTATCTCGATTTTTAAAACCTGGGGAAGTGATAAACCGGCGGCATTAAAAGCTGATATTTCCGATGAAAACTTTTTCGGCGTTCTCGAAAAGAATTTCGATTCCGGTCAGGTTAAACTCGACAATACAAAACATAATATTTCCGTGGAAGACAAAAGTAAAATTTCAGAAATCATTGCCGGCTCAATGGGTCTCAAGTCAATTGAGCTGTTTGAGGCCACCTCATGTATTAAACAGGGGGAGATTACTCAAATTGGCGGCTCGGTCGAGCAGATTAAAATGAATCTTGAATCTCTGGTAACCGGAGGAGTAGAGGATAAAGCCGCCTCCCAGCTTGTGGAAAAAATCGAAAAACGGGTTGATGATATTACCAACAATGATGAGCAAAATCCCGGTTTATTGAAAATTCTGGAAAAAGAACAGGAAAATATCGATTACAATATCGATAGGATTAATCGCGAAATAAACAATTTGAAAACCTGGCGAAGCTCATTGACACAGGTGGAAATTGCCTATGCGAATGTTGCTGAAGATTATCAATCAAAAAAGCAAAAAGTTGAATCTGCCAGCAAAACCGAAAGCGCGCAGAATGAACAGGTTCAGCTTACTAAACAGCGGGATGAAGCCGCTGAGAATCTTCAAAAAGTTAAATCAGCCGCGCAAAAAACTAAAGAAGTTAGGGATGAATTAACTCGAATCGTTGATGTTACTATAGATGATAGTGAAAAGCTTGATGAATTTGAATCAACAATTAAATACCTTCGCCCCAAGCAGCGAGATTTAAAAGATGATGTTGAATCAAGCCAGAAAGAATATGACGGGGTTAAAATAAATAGCGCCCTTTCGGGCTGGATGGTTTTATCCTTGGCGGCTATTGGTTTTGCCGCCGCTGATTATTTTTTATTCCTTACCCAGTATATCCTCTATTGTTTTCATATCGGCGGCGCAGGATTAGTCTCTTTAATGTTATCATTTGCTATTTTTTCCAGAGAAAAACAAAAAAAGTCATTCTTAAAAAACCAATTAGAGAATAAAAAACATAAGCTTGAAAACACCGTAAAAGAAATTGAACAAATGTCGAGCGAATTGAAAAGCTTGTTAGAAAAATACAAAATCAGGTCGGCTGATGAGGCTCGTCAGGCATCTTGGAAACGAAGCGATCTGGAAAGCCAGTTGAAGGCAGAAACCAAACGCTATAAAAACCTGCTTGAGGGAATATCGGAAGAAGAACTGAGAGTACAAATACAAAATCTCGATAAAAAAATATCGGAAAATGAAATGCTGCTTAAAGATGAAGTCTTGCTCGACCCGGCTGAATTGGAAAGAATGAAATTAATTACTGCCCAGATTGAGGAACAATATAATACGCTTGCGAGTGAAAGGAAGATGCTAAATCGTCAAATTGAAACAGCCGAAGGCGGCGCAGAACTGCTGGCCAGCTATCTCGAACGCAAAGAAGTTATTGGTATCACAAAAGAAAAACTAATCGAGGAACTGGCTATTATAAGTCTGACTAAAGAATGTGTCTATAAAGCCCGCCAAAATGTAATGATTTCGACGCTCGAACTTCTGGAAAAAAGAACTTCGGATATTTTAGACATGATAACCAAAGGTAAATATAAGAAAGTCAGATTTGATAAAGCATCCCTTAACTTTGAAGTTTATTCCGACAAGAAAAAAGACTGGGCTAATCCGCACCTGGAACTCTCGCAGGAAACAGTCGAGCAGATTTATCTTACAGCCCGATTGGCATTGACCGAGATTATTGCCGGCAAAGTCTCGCCGCCAATAATATTAGATGATCCCTTCAATGGCTTTGATATGGAGAGACGTGAAAATACTATGGAGCTGTTGAAAACAATGTCTAAAAAACATCAGGTTTTATTATTAACTGCCAATGACCTTTATGACAAATGGGCAGATAATGTGATTCAATTATAACCCCTCGAAATCAATCCGAATCTTGCAGCAATCAATTATATTCGTGTAAATTATTCGCAGGTCAGGTTCTCCGCCTAAGGTAGACAGCGGCAGGGAATCCAGTATTGTCATTCCCGCGAAAATAGATTTGGATTTTGGATACAATTTACCCTTAAGGCAAATCTTGTGATTCCTCTTGGATTGTTTTTTACAGTTGTTGCGGCTTAGTTATGTGCTTTTAGTCAACGAAATTTCATAACCAAGCCTTTGAAGCGAGCTAATGGTATTTTTGCGATACCGTTCCTCTAATTGCGCATGAAGGCAACTGCTGTAGCCGCTTTTTTGTCTCCTATTTTGGCTTTCAGCCTTCGGAAAACCTACCCTAAAAAGGTGTCTATTACAAGTTTTACAGTTTTAAAAAAATGACATCGTTCTTTACCCGTTGGTAAAATATTTCCATTTATAGGGGTGAAATATTTTTCATGGACGATTCCCGTGATTATAGATGATTGTATATTGCAAAAGGCCGAACAGAAATGATAATTATTAGCATCTAAAGCGGGGCAGACAAGTCCGCCAAAGGCGGATGCCGCCCGCAGGAATACTATCTGGCTGCAAAGCATATGGACTTGGCTTGAATTAATCAAATATCCATTTTTGTTGTTGCTTATGTCAAGTAACTTTTCTATTATCAATTCGTATGTAAATTGAGTTAAACTGTGATTGGAGGTATAGGACATTCCACGGCGCTCCGTAATAAATAAATCAATTACAAACAAATAAACCCAAAACAAACAATTTAGCAATGGAGGCTAAATGAAAAAACTAACCATAGCTTTATGCATGGCGGCAGTAATGTTATTGGCTGTCAACAGCTTCGCCGATAGAATCGAGGATGTTCTTAACGAAGCCGACACCTGGATTATCTCCGATACCGCCCGCATAATGACCTATATCGACAGCTGCGCAAAAGCTGTTGATGACCGTCTTCTCAGCTCGCCCTACTGGGAAAGTACTCACAGAGACCTTTCATTCCTGCTGGGCATTGATTATACCGGCTCGGCGCAAATCGATAATACCGGCAGAATCTACTTTCAGATGAGAATTACCGGAGAAACCGGTCACCTGTTTTATATGGATGAACCAATGAGCTGGCCAACTCAGCTTTCGCCAAATAACTGGGCGCAGGAGGGCTACACTATTTGGGGTTATGATGTTTACCCAAGCGGCGAATATCTTTTAGTGCGCGCTATGCGTCATGGAAGTGAACGTCATGATATATGGCAATTCAATCGCGATGGTTCATTCAAACCGCTTTTAGTTAACCCCAATATCCGTTTCAGCAATGTAACTTTCAAAAATATAGATGAATTTTTCTTATCTGTCGATGACCGGCAAAATCAATATTTCTGCAAATATACGATTTCCACTGGCAAGCTCGATACGCTTTATCAGGATGAGGAATGGTTGGGCATTTATGATTATGAAGATGGCTTACTTCTCTGCGTTAGATCTTTCTCATTTTCTGAAAGCCAATTATTTACTTTAGATGAGAACACCTTAGAAACAAAAAACATAACCAAAAAAGGCAGCTTTGATGGCGCTATGTTCACTGGCGACGGCCGGATTATGTTTACTACCGACTCCAAATCCAAAAAGGATGAGTTTAATAAACTGGTAGCTGTTAATATTGATAAGCCTAAAAAAATGACAGTTCTGTTTGATCCCAAAATGGAAAATGCCGGCTATGAATATGTAAAAAATACCAAAACCGTTATAATGACATTAAACAAGGACGGCTATTCCGAACTGATAGCATTTGACCTTGACGGCAATATGATAGACCTGCCCAAAATACCGGTTGGCGTATTATCGGGCGGCGGTCCTTATGATGAGGATGGCTTTGTTAATGACAATGGCGAGTTTGTGTATGGTTTCAGTTCGCCAACCACTCCTCCATCTATTTACTATTTCAAACTTGGCGATAAAAAAGCTGCAACTGTGGCAACTGTTTCCACCTTTGGTTTTGATTTTTCGGATGTGAAAGTCGAAGTTATCCACTATCCCTCTAAAGACGGCACTATGATTCCCGCCTTGATGTACACTCCTGCTAATATTAAAAAAGACGGCAACAATCCGGCTATTGTTCAGTATCATGGCGGGCCTCCTGCTCAGTGGCGGCCGTATTTCCAGAGAAATCTCGCTTTTGCGCTATCTAAGGGCTTGATTATCTTACGTCCCAATGTTCGAGGTTCATCAGGCTACGGCACCGAATGGGAAAAAGCCGACAATCAGAAAAAACGCTACAACTCTCTTGATGATGCCATTGCGGCTTTAGATTATTTAGTCAACGAAGGCTATTCAAAACCTGAGAAGATTGGTATTGAGGGCGGCTCGTATGGCGGCTACACTGTCAACTATCTGTCGGGGACTGTGCCGGAAAAATTCGCCTGCGCCATAAGCCAGGTCGGCGTTGCCGATCAAGACTTCTGCCAGACTCATGGCGATGTTAGCGGGCAAAAAATATGGGAAGAGGAATTCGGCAAAATCGGCAGTAAATTAGCTCATGATTTATCGCCGATATTCAAATCCGAGAAAATATCGAAGCCGATATTTTTAACCAGCGGCTTTTATGATCCCCGCGTTTTCGCCGGCGACCCGCGCCGCTTTGGTTATCTGCTTTCCCAAATGGGCAAGGATGTAATCTATTTCGAGAGTACCGAATCCGGTCATGGCTCAACCACCAAAGAGCAGATTATTACCGAACTAACCCGCTACTATGTTTATTTTATGGATCACATATTCTAAGTAGATTTTATATGGATGGCGTACTTCCTGGTGCGCCATCTGTTAAACCCGCGGATGAATATTGCGCATAGTCAGTCCGCCTAAGGCGGATTTCCTGACGACATTTAAGTGGTTAGAGCTTTTATATTTTATTTTGTGTTGTCGGAAGTTACTTCCGACAGTTCTGGCAGAAGAATCCGCCTATGGTGGATACAGGCTGTTGACAAATGATTATTTATTGGAATTCCCATAATGATATTAAATTTGATATATACGTAACGCATAGAGGCGTATTGCAATACGCCCCTACGCGCTGTAATATAACCCGGCTTTGACAGTTAACGCATAATTTGATAAACAGTTTTGTTGATATGCAGCAAGTTAGAGCGATGAATATTCTATATTTGTTGTGTATGCACTAATTTATTATTACCCTTGACAATGAATCTGTTATCTTGTATTATTAGTGTATGTTTATCAGAACAAGCAGCTCCACACGAAACGGCAAAACTTACACCACCGCGCAAATCGTGGAAGGCTACCGTACTGCCGATGGCAAAGTCCGGCAAAAAATACTTTTCAACCTCGGCTCGGTTGAAAAACTACTCAAGCGGGATATCGATAATCTCATCAACGGCTTCTTGAGACTCAAAGGACAAACATCGCCTGCCGAAAGCGATGTCATTCTTTCTTCTAAACATTTCGGTCATATCTGGGCGGCGATGATGCTTTTCAAAGAACTCCAAATTACCAAGACGCTTCGTAAAGCCGCTCAGCAAACTAAGACCGAGTTCGACCTGGTCAAACATATTCAATTGATGGTCTTAAACAGGCTGGATGATCCTCAGTCGAAGCTTGGTTTGTTAAGCTGGTGTGAGGATGTTTATCTGCCCTCGATAGACACTAAGAATATCAAGTATCCTCATCTTCTGCGGGCGATGGATTTTCTCATCAAGCATAAGCGTCAAATCGAGGCTGAGATAGCGGCTCGCTTTATGACTATATTCGATGCCGAGTTGAAGTTATGTTTTTACGATTTGACTTCCAGTTATTTTCAGAGCGAGCACGAGGTCGAGGGCGACATACGCAAGAGGGGTTACAGCCGCGGCCATCGTTCCGACTGCAGGCAGGTAGTTATTGGCGTGGCGATGAATCAGGATGGGATACCTCTTTGTCATTACACCTTTGACGGCAACACCAGCGACCGCCAGACGGTTATCGAGGTGGTTGATGATATCAAGAGTCGTTTTAGGGTGAAAGAGGTAACGCTGGCTGCCGACAAGGGGATGACCAGCAAAGCGAACTACGGCTGGCTGCAAGAAGCGGGTGTTGGTTTTATTTTAGGCGAATCGAAGCGGATCCGGAATACTGTTCGCGAGGGTTTGGTAAAAGCTGAAGCAAGACGCCGACAAGAGAAACATGAAGAGTCGTTTTATCACGAGGAATCCGGTCATGTGAATATGCGTTCATCGGAGGGCAAAGATATCAAACTTCCGGTTCGGCATATCTACTGCTATAATCCTGAAACAGCCAAGAAGCAGCAAAGGCGGCGTGAGCGTTCTATCGATGGACTTTTGGCATTGGCTTCACAGCTTGAGATTTCAAGCCTTACTTCCGAGGAATGTTATCATCAGTTGAAAGGTTATGTTCAGAAATATCATATTGCCCGGTTAGTTGAGATTCCCGAAGATCT
>JAGGSN010000065.1 GCA_021159005.1 Candidatus Zixiibacteriota bacterium
CACTTTGGTGATTTCGGGAAACCGCCCCTTATGTATCAACGACTTACGCAAAATTGAAGCTCGCAACTGTAGAAGATGAGCCTAAGGCGTCTGCCAGTCACAATGTAAAAGTTAATTTCACTAAAATAAGCGAAGAGGGCGTATGCAATACGCCCCTACGCGTTTTTGTATATCAAGTTGGATTAATTTGAAAAATATCGATTACAAAATCCGGATTTTTTACCATCCGCCGGAAGCGCCGCCGCCGCCGCCCATACCGCCGCCAAAACCGCCGAAACCGCCGCCGCCAAAACCGCTGGAACCGCCGCTAAATCCGCCGGAGCCTCGACCCAGTCCAAAACCGGTCATTAAAAAGAGCAAGCCTAAGCCTCTGCCGCGCCGTCTGCCGGTTAATGCGGAGATAATGAAGAAGACTATAAATATCAGATAGACAAGACCGCCAAGATTCGATTTTTTGCGGTTTTGTTTGGGATAGACTACTGTTTCGCCGCCTACGATTTTCCCGATTTTAAACACTGCCGCCGAAAGCCCGCCGCCATAATCACTTTGTTTAAACCGAGGGATTATGTCGTATCTTATAATTTCACCGGCTTTGCCATCGGGGAGAACCCCCTCAATGTCATAGCCTGTCTCAATCCGAACCTGGCGTTCTTTTTGGGCGACAAGGATTATCACTCCATTGTCCTTTCCCTTCTTGCCGATTCCCCATTCCACAAGATAGCGCAATGCTTCCTGTTCGAGCGAAGCCCCCTCTAAGCTTGCTATGGTTACCACCGCGATCTCCACTCCGGTACTTTTCTCAATAGAGGTGCACATCGATTCAATTTGGTGGGCGCTGCGGCTGTCGATTACACCGGCGAAATCGTTTAGATAGCCTTGAGGGCGTGGTAAATCACCTGCCAGAGCGATGCTGGATATAAGGAATAATACTGCTATTGCAGCAAGAATTGCATTAATCTTTTTCATAAGGGGATTATAACTATATATTTGGATGGCGGTCAAGATTTAAATAAATTTATCTGCCTGTCGGGTATATTTTTCTGGAATTTCCCATTAGACGGATGACATCCTGAAGGCGATAGTTAGCGCCTTTTAGGTCAAATCTCTCCTTGTGGTTTCGACTATTTATTATCCCGGATTTTACATTAGAGCCATTGTTGGCGCACGAGGACGCACACCAACCACTAACCGCGCAGCCTGACTCGGTTAGCCAGTAGAAACCCTTTCCTGACGATATCGAATTAGATGCTGTTTATTAAGCTTACCCAAACATCACTTAGTAATCAACACAGGCAGCTGCATTTCCTGCTCGCAAATCTCAAAACATCCGGCAAAACTTTGCTTAAGATAATCATCAGCAAGCTGACCGTTAGAATGAATCTGCATCAGCGTGTCATTTACATCAACATAGTCAGCAATCTTTTTGTGTATAATAAATCCAACCGAATGGTCTATCGGCTGTCCAACCGTTGTCCTGCCGCCGCCCATCTTGATTATCAACTGGCCGAGTTGGTAAGTATCAATCGATTTTATATAGCCGCTCTTGCTTACGGTTGCATCAAATATTTTTTCAGCTGGCTTTAGAGGCTTGCCTTTCTCAAGGCAGACAGTATCGCCGCCCTGATATGAGACCATTTTTAAAAATATCTCAAAAGCCGAACCGTCATCGATTTTTTCCTTTTGCAGCCGCAAAGCATCTTCTCCGAAAGCAATCCCGCCCAGCTTGAGCATGGATTCACCAAGGCTGAAAACCACTTGCATAAGGTCATCGGGACCACCGCCATGCAAAGCGGCAATTGATTCATCAATTTCCAAAGCATTGCCAACGGCATTGCCTAAGGGCTGGTTCATATCGGTAATAAGGTAAACCGCGCCCTTATGCATAACATCGCAAATATCACACAGGCTTTGGCCGAGATGATTCGCCTGCTCGACTGTTTTCATAAAGGCGCCATTGCCGCACTTGATATCGAAAACAATCGAATTTGTACCGGCAGCAAACTTCTTCGATAAAATCGAACCACAGATTAAGGGAATCGACTCAACCGTGCCGGTAACATCCCGAAGGGCATACATCTTTCTATCGGCTGGCGCTATTTGCGGCGTCTGTCCGGTGATTATACAACCTATCGAATCAACGCCCGATTTGAATTCCTCGATAGAGAGATCGGTGCGGAATCCCGTAATGGATTCCAGCTTATCGAGCGTTCCGCCGGTGTGCCCAAGACCTCTGCCGGAAAGCATCGGCACTTTCAAACCGCAGGCGGCCATAAGCGGAGCTAAGATAATCGAAACCTTATCGCCAATCCCTCCCGATGAATGCTTGTCGATGTATAACTTATCCTGCGGGTCGAAAACAATCCTGTCGCCGGATTCAAGCATAGCGGCAGTTAAGGCGGCGGTTTCATCGGCAGTCATCGAGTTAAAATATACTGCCATTAAAAATGCCGCCATTTGATAATCGGGTATATCGCCGGAGGTATAATTATCTACGAAATATTTTATCTCTTTCGCTGAAAGTTCTTTGCCGTTGCGCTTGGCGGATATGATTTCAACGGGATTCATCATTAGCCCTTGATTATCGCCATCGCCGATGAGGTGCCAAGCCTGTCGGCGCCAGCTTGTATCAACTGCTTGGCAAAAGCGCGGGTTTTGATGCCTCCGGCCGCTTTCACTTTGATTGCCCCTGCGGCAGTATCCTTAAGCAGCACCACATCATCGACAGTTGCGCCAGTTGGTCCGTACCCGGTTGATGTCTTCACAAAATCTGCGCCGGCATCGATACAAATACGGCAGGCATCGATTTTTGCCTGCTTGCTGAGATAAGCGGTTTCGATAATCACCTTTACAATATATTCTTTACATATTGCTTTGATACTTAGAATATCGCTATAAACAGCTTCGGAATCCCCGTTTTTAAATGCAGGCAGATTCATTACTATATCGATTTCAGTTGCGCCATCTTGAATAGCCTGGCTTGCTTCAAATATTTTTGTCAAATTATTGTTCGCCCCGAAAGGAAAACCGACAACCGTGCAAATGGCAATATTATTACTGCCAATACATTCTTTGCATAACGGCACATAATAGGGATGAACGCAAACCGAGGCAAAGCCATGCTCAATCGCTTCGCCGCATAATGTTTCCACCTGCTTATTTGTCGCTATCGGGCTAAGCAGTGTGTGGTCTATATACGATGCTAATTTCATCTTATCTGCCTCGCTTTCTGAAAGCCTCGGGTAAAAGCTGTTTCATTGAATAGCGGTTAATTTCGTTCTTATTATTGGCGCAGATAATTTGCAAATCGGGAGCAAACTCGAATAACATCTGACGGCAGACTCCGCATGGCGTTGCCGGCGGCGAACAATCCGTATATACCGCTATTTTTACAAACTTATTGCACCCTTCCGAAACCGCTTTGGCAATAGCGCCTCTTTCGGCGCAGACTGTTATACCATAGGAGGCATTTTCCACATTGACGCCTGTATAAGCGGAGCCATCATCCCCAAGCAATGCCGCGCCTACTTTAAACTGCGAATAGGGAGCATAGGCGTTTGGCTGGACATTCTTGGCGGCTAAAATCAGTTCATCATCATTCATTTTAATTCACTCGCAAAGCTTATGCTTTCACTAAAATTTTCTATGTTAAATATCTCGGCTATAGTGGAGGCTAAATCGGCAAATGTTTTTCTGATGCCGAGATTGCCGCCGATATCTTCAAACGATGGCGAATACGCTATCAATGGCACATACTCGCGGGAATGGTCTGTCGAGACAGTTGTCGGGTCGCAGCCATGGTCGGCGGTGATTATCAGTAAATCGTCATTCTTTAAACTCGATATTATGCGGGGCAAATTGCTGTCAAAATATTCGAGACCCTTGGCGAAATCGACATAGTTGTTTCGATGTCCCCACAGCATATCGAAATCAACAAGATTGGCAAACAACAACCCCTTGAAATCCTCCGCAAGCTGGCTGATAATAACCTTGATGCCGTGCTCGTTTGATTTAGTATGATTAGCGCGAGTTATCCCCTTGCCGGCGAAAAGATAATCCACCTTGCCGATAGTAACGACATCATAACCCGCATTTTTCAGTTTGTCGAGAATTGTATCAACCGGCGGCGCAACCGAAAAATCCTTCCTGTCCGATGTTCTGACAAACGCGCCCGGCTTGCCGGTAAACGGACGGGCAATCACTCTCGCTACCGCATTTTCGCCCACCAGCATATCACGAGCAAACTGGCAATAATGGTACAGTTTATCCAAAGGCACAACATCGGTATGAGCGGCAATTTGAAAAACCGAATCGGCGGAGGTATATACAATTAGGTCGCCCGTTTTAATATGCTTTTCTCCAAGCTTGGCGATAATCTCCGTTCCCGAGGCTGGGATATTGCCCAATATCCCGTGGCCTGTCAGCATTTTAAATTCCTCGATTATTTTATCAGGGAAACCATCGGGATAGACAGGAAAAGGTTTTTTGCTGATAATGCCGGCCAGTTCCCAATGGCCTACGGTAGAATCCTTACCGACAGATTGTTCAGCCATTTTGCCATAGCAGGCTTTAGGTTTATCGGATGGAGGCACGCCCTCGATGGGTATAATATTACCCAAACCCATATCAGCCATATTAGGCATGTTCAATCCGCCGACTGCCTTGGCGCAATTGCCGATAGTATTCGAGCCGGCATCGCCATAGTCAGCGGCATCCGGAAGCTCGCCCACTCCGCAGGCATCAAGGATAATCAGGCAAATTCTTTTATATTTTATCATGTGATAATTTTAATAGCATATTTGGTTAATGTAAAGGGATAATCTGAATTGGCTATAAAAATGATAGGCGTTATGGGCATCACAAGGTATCCTATCCAGCGGGTAGGTTAGGTTGTTGACAAGGCAACAAACCACTCTTGTTACCAAGCGCTGCTTGGTAACAGAGGGTGTATCCACCTGAGGCGGACGCCCCGGGCGGATTGACCTGCGAACTTAACATAGGGCAATCCGCCGCCGCAGACGACACCTGCCTGCTTTATTATCCCTCAGGATGGAAGTCCGCCTTAGCGGACGACATCCTGAGGGCGAAATATTCCGTCATCAAGATGTTGTTCATATGAGGTAGTATTTTTCTTCTTAAGCAGATGCGTACTATCTGCAAAACTCTCAGGATGTCACTCCGTTCCATCCGGAGGGATAGAAAACTAAATCTGCTAACATATCAACAAATAAAATATTTAACTTTTGTAAATCATTGTCGTATCCTATAATAACAATTGACTGATTTTGAGTTTATGTAAAGCAGAAAACCATCCGAAAGGATGATAATATCAGGAGGTTGAATCATGATTAAATACTGCCGCAACTGCGGTAAGATGGCTGAAGCTGATGGCGAGATAAAATTCTGTCCTCATTGCGGCGCCTCAATGGAAGAGCCGCTTACGCCCGATGAAAAGCAAAGCGAAATACCGCCTGAACGGGAAACGTTGATTTATAAAGCGCCTGATGAAACCGAAAACAAATATATACTCTGGGAAGACAGGTCAAAACTCGGTTTTATTAGCTCACTTTTTGAAACCTGGAAAGAAAGCGTTTTTAATCCGACTCGTTTTTATCGCAAGATGCCGGCAACCGGCGGTATTGGCAATCCCCTGTTATACGGACTGATTTTTGGATTTATAGGGCTTGTATTTAGCATGGTTTACCAGCAGTTTTTTAGTCAATTATTCGACCCCTCACCATGGTACCAATATATGGGGCAAGATTTCGATAGAGATTTATACGATTTTTCACGTCAAATGGAATCAATCTCACATTTGTTTCAAATTGTATTATTTCCCTTTATGCTTACCGCCTGGTTTTTTATATGGGCGGGCATTCTGCATCTAATCATGACTATATTTAATTGGAAAAGTGAAAGCTTTGAAGCCACCTTTCGTATAATTACATATTCGGAGGGACCGTCATTTTTTGCGATTGTACCGGTTATTGGCAGTTTGATTGCCATAATCTGGCAATTGGTTCTTGTGATTATCGGCCTTAAAGAAGTTCATAAAAACGATATAGGCAAAGCTATCCTCATTGTGTTTTTGCCATTGATATTGTGCTGTCTATGCTGCTGCGGTTTTTCAACATTCCTTTTCGGCCTAATTGGCGCGTCTAATTGATATGAACTTAAAAGTTATCAAGGGCAAACATCCCCTGTCAATTCATGTCGTCTGGATGATATTAATAATCGGCGCTTTGGCAATGTATCGCTTTAGGCCGCCGTCAACCTGCCTTTTCCATAACCTAACCGGCGTTCCCTGTTTAAGCTGCGGAGTAACGCGCGCTGTAGGGGCGTTCTTTTCGGGCGAATTTATCAGCATGCTTTGTTTCAACCCGTTAGCTGTACTATTTTGTGCGGCTTTGTTTTTTTTCTCGCTTTTTAAACTTGTAGAATATATATTTCGTTTTAAGCTTAGAATAGATGTAAGCAGTAAAATCTCTTTGGCGGTCAGGGTAACTGTGATATTCTTAGTCGCGGCAAACTGGCTTTTTTTAATTGCAGCTGGACGATGAAAGTTTTTTTTGGCGGAATTATTCAAGGCTCCTGTCAAGGGAGCAATATTACCTCTCAGGATTATCGCGAGAAAATCAAAGCAATATTTCATGAGAAATATCCCGATTTTGAGATAATCGACCCTTTTGCCAGCCATAGCAATTCTATCGAGTATGATGACGACCAGGCTAAAGAGACATTTTTTATGCATCTTGATATTGTCGATTCATCCGACCTGATGATTGCCTTTCTGCCGCAAGCCTCGATGGGGACTGCTATCGAAATGTATCGAGCCTTACACTGCCAAGTGCCGGTAATAACTATCTCTCCAATGTCAACTAATTGGGTAATAAGATTGTTTTCTATAAAAAATTTCGAAACTATTGAAAGTTTCGCCAAGTTTATTCAAGAAGATAACTTGATGAAACTGCTTTCCGATAACAAGAAAGCATCGGAAAAAATAGAGGAGTCTGCCTAATGCCTACATACCAATATAAATGCACGGATTGTGATTACAGGTTCGAGGAGTTCCAGCTGATTACAGAAGAGCCGTTGAAAAAATGCCCCCAATGCGGCGGTTCTGTTAAAAGGCTGATTTCCGGCGGTGCTGGTTTTTTATTCAAAGGCTCCGGTTTTTATATCACCGATCACCGCTCGGAAAGCTACAAAAGAGATGCCCAAAACGACAAGCCCATTGTCGAGCCTGCAAGCAGTTCGAAGAAGAAAGAAACAGCCAAGAATAAAGCCGTATAGATGCAAAAGGCAGGAAAGGATTCCTGCCTTCGCGATAAAGGCAGGTCTCGGAAAGACCTGCCCTACTTTGCTGAGGACTACCTTCGCAATAGATATAACAAATCGCGTAGGGGCGTACCGCATACGCCCTTTTCTGTCTTCGCGATAATCCCTGCTATTTAATGCGTCGTTAGTCCGCCGCGGCGGACTAACGACACCTGTTCTACTTTGCTGAACCCTGCTATTTCTTAATAATAATCTCGTTTTCTATAAAATCACCATCAACGTTATCGCCCATAGGATCCCATACGGCAAATATGAAACTAATATGAGGATGAGGTATCATGCCCCGGGTTAATTTCACTACACCTTCTTCGCAGTCTTCGGGAGCGGTAAAATATATTGTGGCAACAATACCATCACCGGCTTGTAATGATGGAACATAAGACTCGGGGTCGATAGTGCTTATAAATGAGAAATAAACTACTTTATCCTGTACCCCTTGCTCATTTTCAGGGATTTTGATATCATTGAACATCATATATTCGCATCGGCTTTTTGCAAATGATACCGAATCGCAATAAAGATCAATTTTATCCGAGCGGAAAAATATCGGTACCTGCATGCCAGCGAGAGAATCAACATTATACAGATAAACATTAACCGCAAAGTGTTCGCCCGGTTTGGCGGTTACCTTGTCTAAATAGACCGTATTAGTTTCATATTTACCCTCATCAGCAAGGCTAAACCCGGCTGTCAGCAAGCAAATCAACACCGACATTAAAATTAATCTCTTCACAAAACCTCCTAAATTTACATCAATTATTTTTAAACGTCTTCTCAACGCATAGAGTTCCAATTCCATATAAGATATTCGTAAGCTTCAAATATGCAAGAAATATTTGATTATTTTACAGCCTGAAAATATTTTGCTTATATGGCTGGTGTACATCCCCGTGCCCCAACTTAGGCAGTTAGTAGATACCCTCTTTTAGGTCTTGGCTATTATCGTCCTCAGGATGTCGCTTTACTCTATCCCGAGGAATAAAAAAAGGCAGGTCTCGGAAAGACCTGCCCTACTTTGCTGAGGACTACCTTCGCAATAGATATAGCAAATCGCGTAGGGACGTATCGCATACGTCCTTTTCTGCCTTCGCGATAATCCCTGCTATTTAATGCGTCGTTAGATAGAAATAACCAGTTATTTCAAGTCCCGCTTGCCGGCCAACTGACCGCAGGCGGCTTTTATATCCGTTCCTTTTGATTTGCGCAGGGTAACAGCCGGAGCACGAGGGTAAAGGTAATCCCTAAAGACTAAAACGGTTTTCTCATCTGGTTTATGGTAGCCGGTGCCTTCAACCTCGTTATATGCAATCAAATTAATCTTGCAGGGAATCCCCCTCACAAAATCAGCCAGCGCTTTGGCATCCTCTAAGCCGTCATTTACATCTTTTATAAGCAGATATTCAAATGTTACGCGATGGTCTGCTTTCTCGGTGTAATAAATCGCCGCTTTCTTAAGCATATCAAGCGGATATTTTTTAGCGATTGGAATAAGCTTGCGCCGTTTTTCCTGTATAGCCGAGTGAAGCGAAATCGCCAGGACAAACCTCGGGTTTTCATCAGCCAGTCTGTGGATGCCATTGACTAAACCGACAGTTGAGATGGTAAGTTTTCTGGCGGATACTCCCGCTCCCAATTGACTGTTCAATATAGTCGAGGCTTTAATCACATTGTCGTAATTTAAAAACGGTTCGCCCATCCCCATAAAAACGATATTGGTAATTCTTTTATCTTTTTCAAGACTGCCTTTGGTTAACAGATATTGGTCGTAAATCTCGCCGGAGGTCAAATTGCGTTTAAATCCGCCTATGCCGGTAGCGCAAAAACCGCAGCCTATCGGACAACCGGCTTGCGATGACAAGCAAAGCGTAAGTCTGCCGTTATCCGGGATAAGCACCGATTCGATAGCTGAATTATCGTCTAATTCCCAGACAGTTTTAACCGTATCATCGCTCGATTTATAATGATTAAGAGGAGCTATTTTGCTAATGCGGCATTTTTCCTTAAGCGTTTCCCTAAACTGCTTGCTCAGGTTGGTCATAAGATTAAAATCATCAACACCCTGATTAAATATCCATTTATACAACTGCCGTCCCGTAAAACTTTTTTTGCCAAACCGGACTGTTAATTGTTCTATTTCCTCCAAAGAGAAATCTTTAAGGTTTATCTTTGCCTTTTCTTTCATACAATAACGATACAAAGTTGCTGTCTAAAAATCAACCATTCTCGCAATAAGAATATAAAACGTTGGTTTACAAATATCTTGCCTGCAAGGTTTTTTGTATCGCATGATTCACAAATCTTCGTATGTGCTGATATCCGTTATAGGTGGATTTTTCTGCCAGAGCTGTCGGAAGTAACTTCCGACAGCACGAAGGAAACTTTTAGCAAAGTATTCGCAGGTCGGGTTCCGACCAGCGGGAAAAACCCGACATTTCGATTCCGGTACAATTATTTGCTTGCCTGAAAATTCATAATGAATTAATGTAGCTTTCATGAAAGTTGCTTTCATCCAGATGCAGCCGGAATTCGGTATGGTCAAAAACAATATCGAAAAGGCATTGTCCATGATTGATGCCGAGCCTGCCGAGCTTTATGTTTTACCCGAACTTTTTAACAGCGGGTATGTTTTCACATCACAGGATGAGGTCAACAATCTTGCCGAAAATGTCGATGATGGATTTACACGAAAGACAATTTCGGCTTTCTCGAAGAATAAAAAAATAGCGGTAATTTATGGATTTCCCGAAAAAACCGCAGAGGGAATTTATAATTCATGCGCCTTTATCGATAGCAGCGGCAGTTTTCATCTTTACCGAAAGCTGCATCTTTATTTCGATGAAAAAAAATATTTCCTACCCGGAAATCTGCCGCTTGAGGTTTTCACTTATGAAAACGCAAAAATCGGCATGATGATATGTTTCGATTGGATATTTCCGGAAGTTGCTCGATGTCTTGCGCTTATGAATGCCGATATTATCTGCCATCCGGCTAACCTTGTTATGCCTTTCTGTCAGGAAGCAATGAAAACCCGCTCAATTGAGAATTGTGTCTTTACGGTAACCGCTAATAGAATCGGCGAGGAGTTCAGAGGAAATAGTGGCTTGAAATTTACCGGCAAAAGCCAGATTACCGATGTTAAAGGTAATGTTTTATATCGAGCAAGCGATAATAAAGAAGAATCGTTCTCTGCCGATATTATGATAGAGAAGGCAAGGAGAAAGAATATTAACGATTTAAACAATCTTTGGCAAGACCGTCGGGTTGAATATTATAAATGCTTAGGAGAAATATAGATGGCTGCAAATCATAAAGTTCTGGTCATCGATGATGAACCTGAAATAACCGATATTATCAAAGCGTTTCTGTCTAATGCCGGTTATATAGTAGAAGTTGAAAATTCCCCGGTTGAGAGTTTGACAAAGGCTCAAAGCTTTAAACCGGATGTAATCCTTCTTGATATTATGATGCCGGTGATGGATGGTTATGAGGTTTGTTCAAAGATTAAAAATGATTCCCGGCTTGCCGACACACCTGTGTTGTTTCTAACCGGAAAGGATGCCAAAGACGACTCGGGCATGTCATTCCAATCCGGAGGCGATCTTTTTATCAAAAAACCGTTCTCATGTGAAAGACTTCTGAACATGGTGAAAATGGTTTTAATATCAGTTAATAAATAACATCACTACTGTCCGGCCTTTTGTCCGCCTTAGGCGGATGCTATAATGATGTCATTCC
>JAGGSN010000066.1 GCA_021159005.1 Candidatus Zixiibacteriota bacterium
TAATCTTAACAGGGGCATGTTTTTTACTATCTTAGTAATAGCAGCCGCGCTATTTTCAAGTATAAGTCTTGCGCAAGACTCATATTATGACGTGACGCTGAATTTTTCAGCAAATAGTCTTACACAGAAAGTTTGCATAGAAGGTAGTCAATCATACCTAAGACTTTCATTTAATGCTGATGTAAAACATACTGGACAATCGGATACTTTTTTCGGGTCTGATTCGTTATCACTGCCACAGTTGCCGTATAAAGATGCTACGTTCATAATTCCAGCATCCTATAAAGCAATTGGTATTGAGATTCTTTCTTATTCTGAACAGGATGTTGAGTTATTGAACGAGGAAATGATGTTGTATCCATCACAGCATCCGGATATTACACTAAGCAGGCTGGACAATGCAGAATTCGAGTCTGATTTTGCCCGCGATTGTCCATTTGAACCGCATGAATTCCAGCATGCGGATAGAAATATTTATCGTGAGCACCGTATAACCTCATCTGATGCTGCAAAATTCATATCTTCAGGCAGACTGCATAATACTAGCCTGGCCGCTTTTCAAATAGTTCCGTTTACTTTTGCTGATAATCAACTGAGGTTAATGACTTCAATAAACCTCCGTTTCATTTTGGAAAAAATAAGCGACCAGGATCTTATGAGCATCCCGTATGAAGTCAAAATCCCCAATTTCATCAACAAATATCCTGGCCTGCTGAATATTAGCGAGCTTGTGGAAAATCCTGATGATATTCCAGATTTAAGCCAACCCATTGAACGAATTGATATTGAGCAGACATGGGTAACAGACCTCATCATAATTGAAGAGGAAGAATATCAGGAGCAAGCCGATCGTCTCGCTGATTGGCTAAGTGAAGGATGCAGGCCGGCTGAGGTTCTTCTTGATGACGATATCTTAGATGCCTATCCCGGTATTGATGCGCCGGCAAAGCTCCGATCTGCTATTTGGGCATACGCTTCCGCGTATGGAGTATTCAATGTATGGATAGTTGGCGATGACATAGCCAATGTCAGATACCTTTATCCTTGGAATGCTAGCCAAATACCACCAATCGAACATCAACATCTTGGAAATGTTAAGTACATGGGTGACTTATCTAACACTGATTACCAATGGGATCAAGATGGGGATGGTGTGTGGGGTGAATACAATCATGATGAGCCAGATATTTATCCTGAGGTATCGGTAGGCTGTCTTGTAGTACAGAACACCGATGATTTTAGGAAATATGTGGATAAACTCATAAGGTATAAATCCGAACCACTACAATCTCAGACTATATTTGGCATGACTGTTACCGACCAAATGAGGGATGCGGACCAGCACTTACTGTATGGCAGTAATGTTCCTTCAAACATCTGGGTTGACTATAGCAATATTGAGCAGCCAACAGGTCATGAACCATGGGACCCATACTTTATAATACCTTCAGGATCAGGTGTTATTAGTAGTATGGCTTCAAGGAAATATAGATATCACACTACCGCCTGTCACGGAGATGCAGGATATGTAAGTTGCAGAAATCATCATGTTGGTATTCATTATAATCGTTGGCCCCGATCCACAAATTGTGTCAATTATTATTTTATCAATAACCACCCCGAAACAATGCCGGGTTGTATCCTTGACCTTGCTGGTTCCGGGAATCTGATGACCAAGTTTGACATCGCCTGCTATGTCGGAGCGTATGACCATATACCCTATCCTTGCATGGCAGAGGTCTATCCTTTCATCGAAGACGGCGGCACTATTGTATACTTTTGCCATACTCGTTGGGGATGGGTTACATCGTCTTCTTTAATAGCATCTGAGTACTGGAATCAACTTTTCAGTGTGGATGACGGACAATTTGCTGGTGTTGGCCTCAGAGGCGCCACGTGCGCGTATCCGTCAATGCGGGATCTAAATTACAATACCAATTGCTTTGGAGATGCCGGTTTAGCCATCTATACACAGACGCCAAACGAATTCTGTATTGCTGGTCCGGATACTGTTAATTCTCTATATGGACTATGTATTGACGATCGCTGGACTGTAACAGTAGCTGATGCAAGCGATATGCCAGACGGAGTCGTTGCGTCTGTTCATGTATTGGGAACCAATCAGTACTACTATGGAACGGTGGACAGCCAAGGTAATATTCGCAACAGTGATGGGGATTTTATTGTTCTTCCGGGTGAACATACCGGAATGACACAGCCAATAGGCGGCTCAGTAAGAATAAGTGTTACAGCGCATTACAGTGATGATCACAACTTCACACGCGGCATAAAAGATGTTATAGCAAGAGATGCTGAACAGCAACACTATGGAAACAAAAAAGTTTACGATGCAAGTCTGCCTACTCAATTCAGTTTATCGCAAAACTACCCCAACCCGTTTAACGCATCTACTACAATTAAGTACGCCTTGCCTGAGGATTCCCGTGTATCACTTAAGGTATATAATATTCTCGGTGAATTAGTGGCAACGCTGGTCAATGGAAATGTACGTGCCGGATATCACAGCGTAACATTTAAT
>JAGGSN010000067.1 GCA_021159005.1 Candidatus Zixiibacteriota bacterium
TCCATTAAGACATTTTATTATTAGCTAAAATTATCTAATCTTTCTATAAAGGATTTGAAATAATATACTTTGTGCTGTCGGAAGGTATTTCCAATAGCTTTGGTTGTTGATAAAAGGTAATATTGAAATTTGTTTTTAGCGCCATGGAAATAATCGGGGCTGGCTTTGTAAACGGTCTGAGGGTGTATGCCTTTCGGCCGTATTATTCATAAACTCAAGCATATGATATTGCAATGACTCTCCTATATTTTTTATGAATAAGCGGGTTAGGCGAGGATACGCCCTCTCGTTACCAAGCAGTGCTTGGCAACGAGCGTTAAGAACACACCCCTAACCCCTCTCAAGAGGAGAATACAAATGTTTGTGCGCGAGAGCGTATTCGCCTGAGGTAGATTGACCTACGGGGCTGATATATTCTGAAAAAGATTAATTGTAAATAATTAAGGCTAAGGCTATCTGCCTATTAGAACTACTACTGAACGAGAGCCGATTTTATACCTGTTCTGCTTTTTAAGAATGGATTCTGTATTGTTTTCACAAATTTCATAGGGGCTAAAGCGCATTGTATCAACGACTCTAAACCATTTTTTCCCTTTGGGCAATTTGGGAAGAAAGTATATCAACGGTTTCCAGTAGGCATTTGCCGCAATATAGATTTCAGTGCTTTCAGACGGATTACTGGCAGCATTTTCAGTAATCTGCAGCGCAAAGCTTCTTGATTCATAAGACCAATCGGGTTTATCGGGCATTATTCCATGCCATTTGACTCCATATTCTAAAATCTCCTCAGGTGTGGTTAAACTTTCAAATCTTAAAGCAGGATGATTCTTGCGGAATTCTATCAGTAATTTGAAAAACCTGAACAAATCCTTATTTTTTTTAGCGAGATCCCAATCCATCCAGCTTATCTCATTATCCTGGCAGTAGGCGTTGTTATTTCCTCTCTGAGTGCGTCCTGATTCATCGCCAGCCAGAATCATCGGCACGCCGCGGGAAAGAAGCAATAAAGCGGCGAAATTTCTTATTTGACGTTGTCGAAGTTTGTTTATTTTATCCGCATCCGGATTATCCCCGGCAGGACCTTCAACCCCGCAGTTCCAACTGTTATTATCGTTGGCTCCATCCCGGTTATCCTCGCCGTTCTCCTCGTTGTGTTTTTCATTGTATGAAACAATGTCAGCAAGCGTAAAACCATCATGGCAAGTAACAAAGTTTATACTGTGATATGACGTTCTCCCGCTATGCGCGTAAAGATTGGAGCTTCCCATTATACAATCAGCCAATTCGGATACAACTCCGGGGTCGCCTTTAATAAACTTCCTCACGTGATCGCGGAATTTAGCATTCCATTCAGCCCATCGCCCCCAAGAGGGAAAGCTTCCCACTTGGTAAAGCCCGGCGGCATCCCAGGCTTCGGCAATAAGTTTAGCGCTGCTGAGAATCGGATCGGCGGCGATTCTTTCCAAAAGCGGAGGGTTAGCCAAAACCGAACCATCACGACCTCGCCCTAATATTGAGGCTAAATCGAACCTGAAACCATCTACATGCATCTCCATAACCCAGTAGCGAAGGCATTCCAGTATCAGGTCTCGGACAACCGGATGATTACAGTTTAGAGTGTTTCCACAACCGGAGTAGTTGTAGTATTCTCCTGAATGAGGGTCTATCAAGTAATAGATGCTGTTATCCAAACCTCTAAATGATAGGGTTGGGCCATTATGGTCGCCCTCGGCGGTATGGTTAAATACCATATCGAGAATAACCTCGATGCCGTTTTCATGAAAAGCTTTAACCATAGTCTTAAATTCTCTGACCTGATTTCCATTTTCGGGGCAGGAAGCATAAGAGGCTTTCGGAGCAAAAAAGCCCAGCGAATGATAACCCCAGTAATTGAGAAGCCGTTCGCCTGTTCGCGGGTTTACTCTATTGGTATCAATTTCTGAGAATTCGTTAATAGGAAGCAATTCTACAGCGGTTATGCCAAGTTCTTTAAGATACGGAATCTTCTCAATCAACCCGGCATATGTTCCCGGATATTTGATATTGGAAGACTTATGCCGTGTAAAACCACGGACATGGAGTTCGTAAATGATTGTATCAGATGTTGGAATTTTCAAAGGCTGGTCGAAGCCCCAGTCAAAATCATCGTTGATCACCAAAGATCTCTGATGTCTATAATAGATTGGATCTATATTCTCATTGCTTATTTTACCCCATACTTCTCCGCCTGAAATAGCCTTTGCATACGGATCAATAAGGACACAGGAAGGATCGAACCTGTGGATTTGCTTTTCATTATTTGGATGCTTATCCATCCGGTAGCCGTATTCGATATTGGCATCGAGTCCTTTTATTAAAATATGCCAGATATCGCCGGTGCGATGATAGCGTGGGTCGAGAGGAAATTCTGCGATTTGTTTAGGGTTTGACTGTTTAAACAAAACCAAAGAAACAGAGTCGGCATTGCGAGAGAACACGGCCAGATTTATTCCTCCTCTTTTCAGTGCAGCTCCCAAGGGGAGAGGATTGCCGCGGGAGATTTCAAAATCTTTGCTGATGTAATCCAATAAAGACTGCTGTTCTTTAGCTATTTCATTTAACAAATTTTGCCTTACCCGAGATAAGTACTATCCCGGATTGTGCAGTTTTTATAATATGCCGATAAACGACAATACCTAAGTCTTTTGCTTCAAATAACCTATACTATGCATTCGTTTTGGAAAATGCCAGTTCAGGTGCTGAATTTTTAACACTATCGCCAATCCACCGAATATTTTCCAAACCAAACTGATCGGTCAAATCCGGATGGCTGGGCATAATTCTTAAGGAATATCCAAATAAACCGCTCTCATCACAGGGTATATAGCCCTCATATTTATAAAGACCATCCTGAACAGGGCCAGTGCAGGTCATATCTTCAACATTACTTTCGACTATATTATAATCGCTGTCTAACAAGCCATTGAAAATCTGCACATTCACATCATCGGGTTTAAGTTCCCCAAGCACAATTTCGGCTTCTACTTTTAGGGCGAAGCCTACCTCGATTTCTTTTTTCTGGACGCCGGCATTAACTATATGAACATTGTCCCAATGATCCAATATAAAATGCTTCCATTTAACTAATTCTTTTGTTTTTGTATAATTATCCGCAGAAAGGTTTTTCCAGCTTTCAAAGGCTTTCATATAGTATTTTTCAGTGTATTCTTTGACCATTCGGTTTGTATTAAAAGCCGGGCAGAGTTTCACCATGGATTTTTTCATTTTGTTTATCCAGAATCTTGGCAGACCATCACTGCTGACTTCATAGTATAATGGGATGACATCGTTTTCGAGAACATCATACAGCGCCTTGCTTTCAACTTCATCCTGATAGTTAGGATCATCATACGATTCACCGGCGCCGATTGCCCAGCCGGTATCTGTATCATATCCCTCACACCACCAACCATCAAGGATACTCATATTCAAGCCGCCATTCGGGATGACTTTCATTCCGCTGGTGCCGCTTGCTTCCATTGGCCGACGGGGGTTATTCAGCCACAGGTCAACACCCTGAACTAAATATCTGGCGACATTAATATCATAATCTTCAAGGAAAACGATGTGTTTGCGAATTACCTCGTCTCTGGCAAAATGAACGATTTGCTTAATCAATTCCTTACCGCCATTATCTAAGGGGTGAGCTTTACCGGCAAATATAAATTGTACGGGGCGTTCTTTATTGGTCAATAATTTTTTCAAGCGAACAGGGTCCCTTAAGAGAAGCGCCGCTCTTTTATAGGTGGCAAATCTTCTGGCAAATCCTATTGTGAGGGCTTCAGGGTTAAGGGTTTCCTGGGCGGCTTGTATTTCTTTGAAGCCAGCACCTCTCTTTTTAAGCTGATTATATAGCCGTTTTCTGGTAAATGCGACTAACCGCTCACGACGCCGCTCATGGATACGCCACAATTCAACATCGGGAATCCTTTCGATATATTTCCAGATAGTCTGGTCTGCCGGCTTTTTTAACCAGGCCGGTCCCAGATACCGTGTAAACAATTCTGCCATTTCATGAGAAATCCAGGAACGCGTATGAATGCCGTTAGTAACATGGCCAATCGGCACCTCATTAAGTGGAACTTTGGGCCATATCGATTGCCATATATTGCGGGAAACCTCGCCATGAAGTTTGCTGACTCCATTAGCATAGGCGGTCGTATGCAAAGCTAGTAAAGCCATATTAAATAAATTGCGTTCATCGCTGTTTTTGGCTATTCCCAGTTTTAAAAATTCGCTTTTTTTCACTCCGGCTTCTATGAATATATTATTTAAATATTTTTCAACGAGAGCGGAATGAAATTTATCAATCCCTGCCGGAACCGGAGTATGGGTGGTAAAGATAGTTCCGGTTCTAACTATCTGAGTTGCCTCACCAGAAGTTAAATTATCCTTCAATATCCTATGTTTTATTCTTTCTAAAGCCATAAAAGCGGCATGCCCTTCGTTCATATGGCAGACATTAACATGAATATCCAGTTTGCGCAGAGCTTTCATACCGCCAACGCCAAGCAGCAGTTCTTGCTGGATGCGAGTTTCATTATCGCCGCCATACAACTGATATGTTATTTTCCGATCGTTATAGCTGTTTTCCGGCGTATTGGCATCCATTAGATACAAAGGCACTCTGCCAACCTGGGCGCGCCATATTCGACAATAAACAGTCCTATCCGGAAATTCAATATCTACTAAGATAGGTATTCCCTCTTTATCAAGTTCAAGCTGAATCGGCATGTTATAAAAATCATTATCGGGATAAGTCTCCTGCTGCCAGCCATCGGCATTAAGATACTGCTTAAAATATCCTTTTTGATATAATAAACCAACACCGGCCAGCGGCAATCCCAGTTCGCTGGCCGACTTGAGATGGTCGCCAGCCAAAATGCCCAAACCGCCTGAGTAAATCGGCAAACATTCGGTTAAGCCGAATTCCATAGAGAAGTAAGCTATTTTAGGAGAGTCAAATTTACCATATTTACTTGCAAACCAAGTAGAGCTACTAAGATATTCTTTAAGATTATTATGCACTCTTTCAAGCTGGGCTAAAAAACCTTCATCATTTAAAGCCTGACTGAGTCTATCCTGCTTGATAGTACCCAGCATCTTGATAGGATTATGTTTTGTTGAAAGCCAAAGGTCTCGGTCGAGATGGCGAAATAGCTGTATAGCTTCGAAGCTCCATGACCAATGAAGATTAAATGCCAGTTCTCTCAATGGCTTCAGTTCCTCCGGAAGAGCCGCCCTGATTAAAAAGGTGTCAAATGCTTTTGCCATGCTTAACTCCAAAATGATTATTTGTTTTTCGTCTTTGTCCTTTATAAAAATAAGCTGACTTCAGCTTATATTTATCTTTATCGGTAACTTCACTAAAAATACTTTGTAAGCTTATAAAAATATTTAAAATATTAAATATTATATTATTCTGATGATAATTCAAATAACTATTCTATCCATTCCCTCCAAAGCTTTGGAGATTATTTTATATTCCTTCTCCGTTCCGGGTTTGCCCAGCATGGCAAACATTGCCTTTTTATATGCCTCGACTCCCGGCTGAATAAACGGATTATGCCCGGCAAGATAGCCCGACAGAGCAACAGACATTTCCATCATATAATAAAACTGACCGATATTGAAAGCGCTGCGTTTGGGAATATCGATTATCATATTCGGCACGCCACCCTTAAAATGAGCATAAGCCGGACCATCAATAACTTTCTGGTTAATAAAATTCATATTGCGGTTGTTCTCCGGCAGATAATTTAAACCATCAAGATTTTCTGCATCAACCGGTATATCAACGCTGTTGTCATTTTCGGTGAGCCGCAAGAATGTTTCCAGAATATTCCTCTCGCCCTGCTGAACCATCTGGCCGTTGGCGTGGAGCTTTTCGGAATACATCGAGGGCGAAACCCACATGCCATAGCCATTGTGCCCTTCGCTTTCGGGGAAAATCTGTTCCATCCAGCGCGTAAGTTGATAAATTGCCGAAGAATTTGTCGCTACTACTTCGATTTTTTTACCTTTTTTATATGCCAGATGCCGCACCGCCGCATGAACCATAGCCGGGTTTTTCCAGAAATTATCAGAGGAAGTTATCTTTTTCATGTGACGAAAACCAGCTGCAAATTCATGTATATCTATACCGGCAACCGCTAATCCCACCAAGCCAACATCGGTAAATATGGAGTACCTACCGCCAACATTATCGGGAACGATGAAAGTTTTATATCCTTTAGAATCCGCCAAATCACGTAAAGCGCCTTTGTTTTTATCAGTTGTGGCAAATATAAATTCGGCGGCTTTATCACCTATCTTGTTTTCCAAAAGATTTCGGATTATTCTAAAAGCGATAGCTGTTTCGGCAGTAGTGCCCGATTTTGAAATTACATTCACCCCTATTCTTTGGCCATCAAGCATATCAAGAGTGTCATGGATAAAATCAGGGTCGGTATTCTGACCTAAGAAATAAATCTCGGGCGCGCCGCCTCGTTTATCGCGGGGAAGCTGGTTAAAATAAGTATGAGTCAGCGCCTTGAAAGTAGCCTCAATGCCAAGATACGAACCGCCTATGCCCAGCGATACAAAAACATCTATTTTATTCGAAAGCTCTTTGGCTGCCCGAACAATCTCATTAAGGTTTTCTTCCGACATCTCATCCGGTATGTTCATCCAGCCCAGCATCGGAATATCGCCATCTTTGCAGTCCCCTTCGCCATTTTTCAATTGGTTAAGTTTCTCGATAACATGCGGGGAAAATTCCGTCAATTCATCTTTTGTAATAAAGGATTTGCCGTCAACGGGGTTTAAGATATAGGTTAAATCAAGTTTGATAGTATTTTCCTTAAGGAAATTAGAGCCTATGGTTAATTTGTTTTTAAAAGTATGATTTTGTTTTTCATGAGTTGTATTATCTCTCGATGATGGTATGCTTAAACCGTTTTTCACAACAACTCCTTTTTCCATATTATAAGATAATAGCGTTTTCCATTCAATTGTTAATATAATTATTTAATAGTCAGGGCTTTCCAGTCCCGACTATTTCCATTACGTTGAAATGAATTTCAATATTACCTTTGTCAACAGTCAAGGATTTTATTGATAAACCCAGGACTTGTCAATCATTAAATAGTATTTAACAGTTCCTTTATTTGAGGACCGGCATTCTTAACATCCTCTGACGCTTCATCCTCAAATTGCTTGAAATTATTTACAAACATGCCAGCCAGCTTATCGGCGGCTTTATCATACGCTTTTTTATCTTTCCATAAATTGCGCGGGTTGAGAACTTCGATAGGAACACCCGGACATGCCTTTGGTACTTCAAAACCATATATTGGGTCTTTTGTCATCTCTTCTTTTGCGAGCGTGCCGGTCAATACCGCTTTCACCATTGCCCTGGTATGAGCTATTTTAATTCTTTCGCCAACACCATAAGGGCCGCCTGTCCAGCCGGTATTAATCAGCCAGCAGTTGACATTATGTTTTTTGATTTTCTTATCAAGGAGACGAGCATATTTAAACGGATGCAGCACCATAAATGGCGCGCCAAAGCAAGCAGAAAATGTAGCCTGTGGTTCGTTTATGCCTTTTTCTGTGCCAGCCAGTTTGGCCGTATAGCCAGACATGAAATGATACATGGCCTGCACCGGCGATAGTCTGGCAACAGGCGGCATCACACCAAAAGCGTCACAGGTAAGCATGATAATATTTTTCGGGTGTTCGGCGGTTTGCTTGCCATAGGTATTTGGAATATGTTCAAGCGGATAAGCGGCGCGGGTGTTCTCCGTAAGAGTGTCGTCATTAAGGTCAAGTCTTCTCGTCCAGGGATTTACCGCCACATTTTCCAGTATTGTTCCGAACTTTCGCGTAGTGTTGAAAATCTCGGGTTCGGCTTCTCGAGAGAGCTTTATTATTTTAGCATAACAGCCGCCCTCAAAATTAAAAATGCCATTATCGCTCCAGCCATGTTCGTCATCACCGATTAAACGTCTTTCCGGGTCGGCCGAAAGGGTTGTTTTACCGGTTCCCGATAAGCCGAAAAACAGAGCTGTGTCTTCATTCTTGCCAACATTTGCAGAACAATGCATTGATAGTACATTATCCAAGGGGAGCAAATAATTCAAAACAGTGAAGATTGATTTTTTAATCTCGCCGCCATAACTGGTGCCGCCTATTAATACCATCTTCTTACCTAAATCCAATATCACAAATGCCTCAGAGTTAGTACCGTCAAGACTTGGTATGGCATTAAAATTGGGGACATGCAAAATTGTAAATTCCGGTTTATGTTTCGCAAGCTGTTCAATTTCCGCCTTAATAAACATATTTCTGGCAAAAAGACTATGCCAGGCATTTTCAGTAATCACCCTTATAGGCAATTGGAATTTTTTATCAGCGCCGCCATAGCAGTCCTGAACGAATAAATCTTTCCCCTGAAGATATGCCAGCAGACGATTGAATAATATATCATATTTTTCCTGAGTGAATGGTTTGTTTACTTTGCCCCACCAAACGTTGTTTTTACTTGATGCTTCCTCGACGATAAATTTGTCGTTGGCAGCCCTGCCGGTATGCTGACCGGTCCTGACAGTAATTGGGCCAAGATGCGAAATACAGCCCTCGCGCCTTTTTATTATCTCCTCGTATAGAGTTGGCGTGTTAAGATTCCAAAAGACCTGATTAATATTAGTCAGGCCATGATTTTCCAGCCCATAAGAGCTTGCGATGTGTCCTTTTGCCATAATCCCTCCTGTTTAGACTTTAATTTAAATTAATTTCATTTCTTATTATTTAACTACTTTTACGGTTTGATGTTTCATTATAAAAACTAAAATATCCCTGTCAAAGTTATAATGTAAATATCGGCAAGTTATATGATAAATGCAACAAAAAACCAAAGCGAATATTATATAGTTTCGCAGGCTTCTGAAGTAAAAAAATAAAAGGCCGGACTAATATACAGTCCGGCCTGAACCACTAAGGAATAAGCGATAAATGATCAGGATAGATGTTTCGATATCAATTTTGTCATTTCGAACATGCTGACTTTCATCTTGCCGCTGAATACTTTTTTCAGTTTTTCATCGGCATTAATCATTCTTCTGTTAACTGCATCCTGTAGTTTGTTTTTCTTAATGTACGCCCATATCTTTTTAGTAACTTCTGTCCGAGGTATAGGCTTACTTCCAACCACCGCAGCTAATGCCTCACTAATATTCCAAGGTCTCATAAAAGCTGGATTGGGTTTACGTTTGGCTTTTTTCTTAGCGACTTTTTTCTTGACTACTTTTTTCTTCGCCACTTTCTTTTTCGCTACTTTTTTCTTATCTACTTTTTTCTTAGCTACTTTCTTTTTCACGACTTTCTTTTTCGTCACTTTTTTCTTGGCGACTTTCTTTTTCGCTTTTTTCTTGGCAGCCTTTTTCTTTGCCGGCATACGCCCTCGCTTGTTAATTGGTTAGCAGTTGATTAATACTATTTATTTCTTTTCTTAATTTAACCTAACTAGATTACCATCATTTTAAAATTATAATTGCAACTTCTATACATACTGGCAAATTATAGGACTAATCAGTAAGAAATTTCAAACATTATTTTACAAGAAAAGTAAAAAAAATAAAAATAATTTCAGCTCACTTTTGCCGGATAATTACCCACAATAGTATTTATCCCGGATTTTGCAGTTGGATAACGGTCTTACTATTACAACTGTCAACACACCTAACCCCCCTCAAGAGGGGATTATTAAAATGTTGGCGCACGAGGATGTACAACCAATCACCCTAAATAATAAAATATTTCTCTGGCTACCAAGCGGTGCTTGGAAGTAAAAAATAGATGCCGTCTTTTAAGTCAAGTCCATTTGGGACTTGACGCATTGGTTACATTCGGTCAAGCCCCGAGTCCGTCTGAGACGGATTGACCTGCTGTGCGGTCGGGAGTTACCTTGTGCGGTCGGGAGTTACCTTGTGCTGTCGGAAGTTGCTTCCGACAGATCTTGCTGCCAAGCGCCACTTGATAACCATAGAAAAGTTGATTGAAAAGGAATATCTAATTGCGAACTGAATAAAGAAGGCGGCCATTTGGCCGCCTTATAGTTAGCTATACCTGATAAGACTGTAAATATTATCTTATTCAGAAACTTTAATAAAATCATCTCGACGGTTTTTAGCCCAAGCTTCTTCATTATGGCCAGGATCGACACTTCTTGATTCGCCATAGCTGATAATGGAAATCCTGTCGGGGCTGATACCGTAGTTAATCAGGTAATCGCGGGCAGTCATAGCGCGTTTTTCGCCAAGCGCCATATTGTATTCATCAGTGCCTCGCTCATCGCAATGCCCCTCGATTCTGATAATCGCAGTCTGATGTTCTTCCAAGGCGGCTGCGTTGGCGGCTATAATATCCCGAGATTCTTCGGTGAGCCTGTATTTGTCGAATTCAAAATGGATAGTTGCCATCTCAAGCGGTGGCGGCGGTGGTGGTGGCAGTGGTTCTGGTTCTGGTTCCTCTACAACCTCAGTTGTATCAGCCGGCGGCGGCGGTGGTGGCTGCGGCGGCGGCGGTTTTTTACAACCGGCAGCAAATAATACTGCCAATGCTAACACTAATGCCAGCAAAATAATTAATCTTTTCACAGATTTACCTCCTTAAAATTTTTAAATATTTTATCGTAAATTTACTGACCAATCAGGTGATTTACAAATACCATTCAGATTCAGCTTCTTCTTGCCCGACCCATCAAAGTTCATGACCCATAAATCATATTTTCCATCAACATTAGATGTATAGACTATATGAAGTCCATCCGGAGACCACGACGGAACCTCATTCGAGCCAATTTCTGTTAATTTATAAGCATTTTGACCGGTAATGTCAACAGTATAAATTTGAAATTGTCCTGCCTCACGTGAACAATAAGCAATATAATCGCCTCTTGGCGACCAGGCTGGATCGCCAATGTAATCTCCATAGTATGTCAGGCGGCGCGTATTGATGCCGTCAATATCGGTAACGTATAATTGAGGATTACCCGACCTGTCTGAAATAAAAGCTATTTCCCTGGAATTAGGCGACCAGGTAGGCGATGTATCTATGCCCCAAGAATAAGTTAATCGCCGCATAATTCGCCCGGATGAGTCCAGCAAATAGATTTCGGCATTGCCCGAAATAGACAGTGTTGCGGCAACATATTTTCCATCGGGAGAAACCGCTGCCGCATAGTTTAAACCCTTGCGGGATGACACCGAATAAATCTCATCATTTTCAAATACATAACAATAAAGGTCGTGATTGCCCTTACGGTCAGAGGTAAAATATATTCTATCGCCGTTATAACTCCAGACAGCGATTTGATCCACGCCGGGATCTTTAGTAATCCTGATTGGATTAGTGCCATCGAAATTGCAGACATATATATCCCTATTGCCTTTAATCTGGGACGAATAAACGATTTTTGTGTCGAATACTCCTCGTTCGCCGGTCAGGTTTAGAAGGAGATCGGCGGCTGTTTTATGGGCTATCGTTCGATAGTCAAGACTTGAACCTAAAAACTGGTTGGTATATATCATCTTATTGCGGAAAATATCAATCACATCGATATTCAGGGTATAAAGTTCGCCATGTTTATCCAACCTTCCCTTTATCAGCATCTGCGCCCCGATATAAATCCAGTCCTCAAGGTTCATATCATTGTTAGCGAAATCAAACAGAAAAGCTGAATCTGGCTCGACAACGTTAAAGTATAACGAAAATATCAAATCATCAATAAGGATGGCTTTGATACTGTCGGCGTACGTGGTGTCGGTTAAATCAAGTAAACTATCGCTTAACTTGAAATCATCGATAGCGATAGAAATCAGAGATATTGTAGGTCCTGTAGTTATAGTTCCGGTTACTTCAGATTTTTGAGCATCCGCCTGTATGAAAAACAAACATATAAGAAACACGCCTAAAACCAATATTTGCTGATACCTATTCACAAGGGTTTTAATATATAATGGCTGTTTTAAACTGTCAATATATTAGCGATTAATAAGGCTTATTTTTTGATTTTTTTCACTATTGTTCGGTTTTTTGACTTTGGCGGGCGGCACACGTCCTCGTGTGCTCCTGATTAATGGCTGGATTTATTTCAACAACAGCATCTTCTTAGTTTCGACACAGTCCTCTGCCTGAAGCTTATAGAAATACATGCCTGATGACTTATCCATAGCATCCCAGATAACCTGATGTTCGCCGGCTGGCTGTTTGATGCTGATAAGTGTTTCAACCTTGCGGCCGAGGATGTCGTAGATGTCGATAGTAATATCGGCAGGAATGCTCAGGTTGTAGCGGATGGTCGTGCGCGCATTGAAGGGGTTGGGATGGTTCTGGAAAAGCTCGAAATCATCCGGCAAGTAGGAGAAATGCTCGATTATGCTAACAGGGTCGCAGCCGATGCCATAAGCGCCCATGTTGGCGCCATTGAAACCGGTGCCGACACAGGGCGAGTTCTCTGCTAAGTAGAAATTGCCGGTATCGGGTTCGCAGAACAGCGGGTCGGCATCGATATTGCCCTCGCCCGGCCAGCCATCCTCGATGTTAGAGTAGATGACTGTAAGAGTTTCCTGCAACTCATAAATCTGAGAACCTTCATCGGCTTCATTATCCCTTATTATATTATTTATTAATGTGTCATTAATACCTTGCCTTGCCCAGATAGCGCCGCCTTGCCGAGAAGCTCTATTGCCAACAATCGTATTATTTGCCGCAGTCAAATGAGACCTATGGTTTATAATACCGCCGCCATCAACACCACATACAGTATTGTTGGCAATTATATTATATACTAATAATACCGTTGATGAATCAATTATTGCAATACCGCCGCCAGAGTCCCATACGCGATTATGTGATATATCGTTATTTGTAATAATTGCGCTGGATCCGCTAATAAAAATTCCACCACCGCTAATACCACAAAAGTTGTATTGTATTATATTGTCTGAAATAAGAACAGTAGATCTTACGCATCCAATAGCCCCTCCCCAGAACTCTCCGCCTAAAGGATAAAAAGTTCTGTTATAGTCAATAATATTATTGCCAATATTTACATTGGAAAACTCGCAAAATATTCCTGCCCCCCCCCAGCCCGCATGGTTATCAGAGATTATATTTGCAACAATATCTAAGTTTGAATTACTGCAATAAATGCCGCCGCCAAAATATGGCGATGACTCATTTAGCCGTATTAAACAATGAGTAATTGAAAGATTGCTGTTTTCACAAAATATACCGCCGCCATAATAATCAGTCTCATCTGTAATCGTGTCAAGCTCTGAGGCGGCTTTACCCCATTCAACTATACAATAAGACAATTCCGAAACACTGTCGGCAGAGAAAAACCTTAAGCCAAACCAACCTAAAGCCGTATCAGCAGTGGTGAAAACAATAGAGTCATTTTCATTACCAATTGCTTGAAAAGCTGCCATTGTATCTATTAAGAATTTATAACGCCCTTGGAAATCGATATAGCAACCAGTCTCGATAATTAGAGTCGAACATTGCGGCACCCGCAAATCACCTATCACCTCATAGGGGTTATTGTCGGCGCTCCATGTGCCATAGACATCGCCGGAAACCTCGATGGCTTGGCATGCAATAGCCAAGCTAAGTAATATGATTGATATTGTTATAGATTTATTCATGTAAATATCCTCTTCTCAATATAATTTAAAAGCCCCGAGAGTCAAGGTATTTCCTCGGGGCTTAAAAAAATTAACCTATTCAGTGTTAGTATCCATTTTCGCTTTATCAGATGGTATTATTCTCTTAGTAAAAAGTAAAAGGGTATCAATCGGACAATCCTGACAAAATACAGGCGCCGAACCGCCCCGAAAATAATTGAGTAGATAAGTAATATCGCTTCCGATAAATACACAGTTTCCATTGGCACCAGCCGCATGATATAGATATTCATCCGGACACATACAGGAATCAGGCGGCGGCGG
>JAGGSN010000068.1 GCA_021159005.1 Candidatus Zixiibacteriota bacterium
CTAACTGATGTCATGTGGGCGGCACACGTCCTCGTGTGCCCCTTATCTCACAGCTTCAGCTTGTTGATAAACTCCTCAACCTCAGGAATCCCGCCCTGCATAATCAGGTAGCCGTCAAAAGGCTCGCGCGGCGTAATCTCATCGGCGATAGGGGTTAGCATCATTTCCTTAACCTTTTCCGGCTCGGTCGAATGTCCCAATACCCAGCCGAGCTTAACATACGCCACCTCGGGAAGCATATTAGCGGCAGGTACTACTCCCAAATGCATCAGGTCGCGGCCGGTATCATAAACAAACATATGAACATACCCCCAAAGTGTTTGCACGGTCATATAGACAGCAATACCCGCCTTAATCGCCTTGCGAAGCGGCTCATACAGCGGCTTGTTGACATGCCCCAAGCCGGTGCCGGCAATCACAATCCCCTTGTAGCCGTTGTCTATCAGCGATTCGATAATATCCGGCTGCATGTTGGGATAATAATACACAATAGCAACTTTCTCCTCGAATACCGCATCAATAGTAACCTTGCGGTCATCACAGCGTTTTTTGTATTTTTGTTTAATGGGCGTCAGCTTGCCCGGTTCGACCATGGCAATCGGCGTATCGCCGATAGTACGAAATGCCGAGCGGTATGATGAGTGCATCTTGCGTACACGGCAGCCGCTGTGAAGAAGGTTGTACTGGTCGGAGGTGGGGCCAAACATGCAGACCATCACTTCGGCGATATCGGCATAGGCGGCGGTCCAGGCGGCGGCTTGAAGGTTTAGCGCGGCATCGGAGGAGGGTCTGTCTGATGAGCGCTGCGAGCCGACCATTACGACCGGCACTGGTAAATCCTGCACCATAAATGAGAGCGCGGCGGCGGTGTGATGCATCGTATCGGTGCCATGCCCGACTATGATGCCAGCGGCTCCGTTTTTTATTTCTTCTCCAATAGCTTTAGCTGTGATTTTCCACTGCTCCGGCCCCATATTCTCGGAGAATACTCCAAACAGCTTTATGGTTTTGAGATTGCAGATATCAGCTAACTCCGGCACTGCGCCGTAAAGTTCGCCCGGCGTGAATGCCGGTATAACTGCGCCGGTGCGGTAATCCAGACGACTGGCTATTGTGCCGCCAGTGCCTAAAAGCGTAACATTCGGTTTTTTCTTATCGTAGGGGAATTCCTGTTCCGGTATCTTGTAAACGGCTTCTTTAAATCCGATTTCTTTAGCCGCAATAATCGATGTCGTCGCCAGTCCAATATTATAACCTGTTTTCATTTTCATTACAACATGCCTGTCATCGGCAGTTTCAGAACGCGGTAAAATTACGCCTGTGAATATTCCTTTGGTGGTCTTGATTTCAACATCCGACCAAACCCTAACACCAATTTCCTTGAGCTTAGCCAGCGCCTCGCCTTTGTATCCTTTGTAAACTATGCTGTCATCAGACATTTAGCTGCTTTCCTTTTCAAACATTAATATTTCTCCATACAAACGGTTGTAATGTAATAATTATTAAAGGGGTTGGCAAGCGAGAGTTTTTGTGATGAAATACCGCTCAATATCGGTAGCGGTATTGGGAAGTCAAGAACTTATACAGACTTGACAGCTTTATGTGCAATTTGATTATACTGCCGGATTAAATCTTTCAATCAATGAACCAACCGCTTCGGCAAATCCCGATGGTCCTGTTCCGTTTGTTATGGTCAAGCCATCGAATACGATTTCTGCGGCATACGAGCTGTTTGCTTGTCTAACTAAAAAAGGATAATCAACCTGCTTAAGCATTTCCAGATCGTTATAGGCATCGCCCAAGGCTGCGAATTTCATTTGTGGATTGACCTGAAAATAAATATTTTTCAGCAATACCACAGTATGGCCTTTATCGAAATTACCCATAATATGATGCAGCTGCCCGCCAGTCGTATACCTATATCCCCGCTTGTTGATTTCATCTCTTAATACGACTATAAAATCAGGCGGCGGATTATCTAATATGAACGGTTCATCAAAATCTCTTTGTTTAGCTAATTTGGCCCGATGCAAATCCAAGCCGGTGCACTTTGCCGCTTCTTCATCAGACATCTCAAAAAAGCATTTTGCCTTAACGCCGGTCTCGGCGGCAATATCAAACAAAGCTTTGCGCATTTCATCTATTGATACATCAGCACCCCAGCGCCAGTATTTATCATCTCTCGAAAATCCTTTAAGGTCGGGAAATTGTTCAACCGGTATATATAAACCACCGCCATTTTCCGATATAAACGGCGATTCATTATGCAGTTCTTTTCTAATCGATTCGATCTCTGCTTTGCTTTTTCCCGAAACAAATACTACTGGTATTTTAAGCCTGTTGCATTCATCCAAATGCTTAAGCGCCGGACCGGGTTGGAAAGAATTTCTATCCAGCAAAGTGCCGTCTAAATCGGTTAATATTACTAAATTATTAGTCATGCTATAAATGCCGCATTCTAATTAATCCATTGCTAACATAAAATAACTTAATGCCAATGTAAAAGTTTATTATTTACCTGCTATTGTATTATACTAAAATATTGAATACAATGTTACAAAAATATTGTGGTTGGCGTATATCTCCATGCGGCAACTTCAATAAACAAAACCACAAGTTCGCCTGAGGCGGGTTGACCTGCTGAACTGATGACGCGAGGAAATGATATCCTCGCGAGTGGCAGTATCAGGATGTCGCAAAATAGCTTCCATCCTGATACATAAATCTGCGGTAATGTACATCCACTCGGCTGAATGCAACAGCTCGCAAGTCTCGATAATCAGTTTTGGAGGAAAATAGTCAAAACTGCAAGTAGAGTTTTGAACTACTGAGCTGGATAGGGTAGGTCGGGTTTTCCGTCTAAGGCGCAGACTGTAGCGGGGCAGAACCCTATCTACTGCTCATTTGGTTTATCGTTACGTTCCTTCCGTACCGGGGAACAGCCATCCGACATTCAGGTAGGTATGCCCAATTTTGGCAAAATCCAGCGTGACAAAACAAGCGGTAG
>JAGGSN010000069.1 GCA_021159005.1 Candidatus Zixiibacteriota bacterium
GCCCCCCGTCATCAACCCTATTCAAAAAAAATTCAAATGATTTTCAAATCATCATCCTTAAGTGAACAGTATTGCTCTTAGACTGGGAAAAGCAAGCTATCATTGAATATGCGAAGAAACATCTGTCTGACGGCTACCGGCGTCTAACCTTTATGATGCTTGATGATGATGTAGTTGCGGTATCTCCATCAAGCGTATATCGGGTTCTTTCCGATGCTGACCTCATGCGCCGCTGGAACCAAAAGCCCTCACAGAAAGGAACCGGTTTTAACCAGCCAGCTAACCCGCACGAACATTGGCACGTAGATATTTCTTATATCAATATAACCGGCACATTTTATTATCTCTGCAGTTTGCTTGACGGCTACAGTCGTTCGATAGTCCATTGGGATATCCGTGAGTCAATGAAGGAGGTCGATATTGAAATAATCATGGAGCGGGCCAAGGAGCTGTATCCCAAAGCTAAGCCGAGAATCATCTCGGATAACGGTCCGCAGTTTATCGCCAAAGATTTCAAGGAGTTTATCAGGGTAAGCGGGATGACTCACGTCCGAACCTCACCCTATTACCCGCAAAGCAACGGCAAGATCGAACGTTGGCATAAGTCGCTTAAGAGTGAGTGTATCCGTCTTGGTACGCCGCTTACTTAGTCTTGATGATGCTCGTCATCTTATTGAAAGATATGTTGATTATTATAACAACGTTCGTCTGCATAGCGCGATAGGTTACGTAACTCCGAAAGATAAACTCAAGGGACGCGAGCAAGAAATCTTTGCCGACCGCGACCGCAAGCTTGAAAAGTCTAGAGAACAGCGGCAAACTCGTCGTCAGGCAGCTCGTTTAAAAATAGCTTGAAACCCTGTCCGCCGACAGGCGGGCTTGACAAGACGTTTATTTTGTTGTTACATTAGATCACCGGGTAAAACGGAGACAGGCACTGCTGGGGAGCAACCTGTCAAGGGATAGTTCGGTGAGGCTCATCGAGGCGATGGGATGGGCGTTGAGATATTGCTTTCAATGCCCACTCTTAAATGTTTCCATCGTTCGATAGACCTCTTATGCCTTAAAAAACCCTCGCCCAAAGGGCGATAAGAACGATGTGAGCACACTTATACGTGCTCACAAATAAAAAAAGGCTTTACTAAAATTCCCGCTGAACCAGGACAAAACCTCCTTTATCGAAGTAATAACATCTTCTTGGTATCTATAAATTCACCTGATTCAATCCTGTAGAAATATATGCCGGATGATACGGTTGTGCCTGATTTGTTTCTGCCATCCCAGATAACAGAATAATTTCCTGATGACTTATATTCATCCACAAGATTATTAACTTTTTGCCCGAGGATGTTATAAATTGAAATTGAAGTATATCCGGGATCAGCTAAACTAAATGAGATTGTAGTATTAGGATTGAAGGGATTAGGGTAGTTGTGGTTGAGTTGGTAGACATATGGAATTATTATTTCGCCAAGCTTGCCCTTACTTCCAGGAGCTGCAGTTAACCAGGGAGTATAATCAACCAAACCATAAATCTTACCTACAGGGGGAGGACCGCCACCAAAATAATTTCCTTCAGCTTTAATAGTATAGATTCCACTACCATTATAGATATAATATTTACTGCAGTTCCTGAATGTGTTATTACCCGAATCTTGATTATTAATACTATCACCTAAATCGGGATAACTTAATGCATATGTACGAACACCATAAACTAAATTAGGGCTATCAAAATCACAATATCTGACTATACCATCTGAACCGGTCCTCAAATATAATCCACACTCAAGAGAATCAAAATCGCACTGGTTAAATATGCAATCCGAAGCATAAGAGTAAATACCGTAGTTGTTACAGTCATAAATGCAGTTTTTTTCAACCTTCGTATTAGAATGGTCAAATTTGATACCACCTTGAGCATATTTCCTAATCACATTTCGGAAAAGCCTAACTTTGTTAATATTATCTACTCTTATTCCATAATGTGAACCCGATGGAGCTGATCCACTTGAGTATAAAGTGATATCACAATCTGTTATCTTGGTGGAATCATATGAGCCGGATGGATGACCATCTATATAAATAGCATAATCTTCACACCAGATAAAATCGCAATTATCAATCTCCGATTCGGCGCTGTCTGCATAAATACCATAATTCTCTATAGAATCGAAATCGCAATGTGATACTTCAAGCTCAGCCGATATAGTTCTTATTCCATAATTGCCGATATTAATAAAATTACAATATTCGATTTTGGCATCCGAAGAATTAGCATAAATTCCCCAAAGCCCGATGTCATCAAAACTGCATGAATCAACTTCAAGATAACCGCTATTTGAGCAGATACCACCAGTGCTATATCCTTTAAAATAGCAGTTAGTTGCCATAACAGAATCACCCGATTCATTATATATGCCGTTTGTAGCTGTGGTCGTATCTTCAAAAGAGCAATTTGCAGCATTAAGCCGTCCCGAATCAGTGATATGAATCCCATAGGTGTAGCTCGTTACTTTCGAATTTTGAATTACTACAGAGGCAGTATCATCAATAGTAATGCAGGTAGGAACTACTTGCTTAAAATCTGAATAATCCAGATTGCCAATAGCTGATGAACCAGAAAATAGAAGTCCTTTCCAAGATACAGTTGTGGTTTCAGCAGCAAAAGCAACTAAGCCAAGACTATCACCTGTATCGCAACCAGTGGTAAACAATCCGCCGTTGATAATTAGCGTGTCGTGTTGAGGGAAAGTTAAAATTGAAGGGCATTTATAACTAACTGTATCCGAACTGGATATTGTGAGAGTAGTATCGTAAGTAAATTCACCCTGACACACATCATAATCCATTACGGATGTCGGATTGCCTAAAGTTTGTATCTTAAACAACCGCCCCTCGCCAGCTTTGAGGATTGTGGTGAAGTATAACTTATCATCATATAAACATGTATAAGTAGTCTCTGAAACAGCAATCCATTCTGTAGAATCAGTACCAGGATATAAATGATTTATTGAATCTGCGATATCAATAACCAATAGCCGTTCTGCATTATTAAAATAGGAGCGATTAAGTTTTACTATAGCAGTTATTGAGCCAGCTTCAGTTGAATCATCCACACCTTGCGAACAGGCGCGGTTTACCAGCATAAAATATCTCATACCAGCATTATCGTAATACTCACCGACATGGAACCAGCCGGTATCTGGGCTGATTGAATCAGGATGATTGGGAACAGCTCGTATTGATTTTATAGTTTGACCAACGATAGTTTCGTTTGGCGAAACTGCATAAGTAGTATCCCAGACTAACGGCATATAGTATTCATCAATCGCCTTGATGTAGGGGTTGATATCGTCGCGGATAGCATACCACATTGTGGAATCGTCGTCGTCGTTTATAATACCATAACAATTTACAGAACTGTTATATTTCCAATAAAGAATACCCCTGGCGCCATGAGCTAAAATCATATATGTCTGACAAAGAAACTCGGAATGTGTTGGCTTACGATTTTCGATAGTGCCGCTGTTACTATAATAAGCCTGCGCTTCGAGCCATAAATCAGCATCGTTGTTATTAACTGTTTGATACATCAAGGTGTATTCTTCAGCCATACTGTTTAGCCTATTCTGTAAATATATAGCTGAGTCCAAACTGTTATATCCCGCATAAGTAGTTGAATCGATACCATTATCTAAAAAAGGATATGAGAAAGGAGACAAGACATCACTATCAACATAATCAAACCAGTATTGATATAATTCTTTTTTGCCTGGTAATATACTCATCCCTCCCCAATCAGGCATTTCACCACGGGTTCGAACCGTATCGAGAATCGCACCAATAACAGGGATGGTTGAAAAGCCACCCTCCGCGAAACACCAGCCCCATAAAGAGTCTACCCCAGTGTAATCCTCAACAAAATCTTCAATGTCCTGGCTATAAAAATCTGTCTCAACAAGTCTTTTGCCATCACGGTCATATATTTTAATCCAGTCGATGCTAACTTCCCGGTTACCAGTAGTTTTAATCATTGTCGTTAAGGCATAACTGATATCAACTTTAGTAGAAGTATCTGCGATATTATCAATATCGTAAAATCGCAGAGTATCTGCAAAGTGAAATTCCTTTTCAATTGTTGTCCAGGTATCCGATGCCGGGAAATCAGAATCTCGTAATTCCCACTTCGATAATGTATCAACTAGTCCGTAACCGTATAGATTGGGAAGTACCCATAGATTTGCTATCGTATCTGTTGTTCCATTGCGAACATCAATCTTAGCTCTGATTTCAATAAAATAATGCACTGTATCACTTGCAACTTCCGGATCTGCTTGCCAGCCATATCTGCTGTTAAGCTTCGGATAGCTATAAACATGGTTGTCGGGCCAGCAGGGCCAGTTATGACTATTCGGCCCAAAAAGGATATCCTCCGAATCGTTATACGAAACCCAGAATCTAGTATCTCCCTCTGATGCAGTGTCACCGCCGCAGTGATAAATTCTTATACTCGAATCTCCCTCCTCCACTTCGAATAAGGCATAATGAAATTGTGAAAGCGTATGCAACTTATTATTTCCATCACCTCGAATACTAACCGTAATACCTGCATCGGCAAATTTATTGAGAGTGGAAATAGTGGGATGATTTTGCACATAAAGATTAAACCCTAAGACATCATGCAAAATTTCTATTTGAGTAGTAGTTGTATCGTCCAAATAAAACGCCCCGAATGGCAATTCATCAGGCGAAACTGCCACTACATTAATAACCATTAATAATACTAATAATATCGTTTTGACTCTTATCATCGAAACCCTCCTCTATTTTAGTAATATCAATTTTCTTGGTCTGGTTAACTCCGCTTTTGTTACAAACATACGGTAGAAATATACACCGCTGGAAAGCGATTGGCCATTATCATCTCTACCATCCCAGATTACTTCATATTCTCCGGGGTACCTCCTTTCATTAACAAGCTGCCTCACTTGTCGCCCTAATATATCATATATGTAAAGCTCAACCTCTGCCGGCTGATAACCGACATTGGGTAGATAATATCTTATAATCGTGTTCTGATTGAAAGGATTAGGATAGTTTTGATGTAATACCGCCATACGAGGAATAATGGTATCATTAAAATCATCGAAACCTGTGAATATCACTCCTATCTGCTCAGAGTATTCAGATATATTATCCTGATTATCTATCGCTGAAATGCGGTAGTAATAGCTGTGATACACATCAAATTCGGTATCGATATAAACTGAGGTTTCCGGTTCGGCTATCATATTGAAAACTGATGGTTCGAATTCCGATATCGTATCGCGGTGAAGTTGATAACGATTGAAATCGCTTTCGGTATTATAATGCCAACAAATAATAATCGCATCATTTGATGCAGGTATTTCCGCTTGAAGGCTGTCAGGAACTCTTGGCGGTAAGTCCTGGTATTCATAAAATTCTCCATAAGGACCGCCATAGGCGCCTATATCCGATATCGAACCGTCGAGATCGAGAATGTCAGGATCGCCGGCATCAATTGCCTGCGAATAAGATTGAAGATAGAAACCTATCGTATCTGTCAGCATAGGATCGGTGAAAATATTGCCCTCTATGAACTCGCACTCTCCCCATATATCATATTCATTATTGAAAAGATTACAGTACCTGATATTAGCTGAAAAATAACGGCGATTAAGTATCCCCTTGTCGCAGTTGATTACGATATTGTTGTCGATAGTGCGAACCGAATCAAAGATCATTTCAGAACAGATACCGGCTATCGGCGATTCAGGGTTGTTTTCCGTAGCGCCATCAATGGTATTGTTGTAAAAATGAACCTTATCGTGGGAAAGCCCGTAATATGATGTAAACACATCGCTTAAATTGATTTTCTTGTAGAATAAATTGTTATATATAAACACCGAATCTGCAACATTTCTTGCAGTGAAAATTCTAGTTTGCCAATTCCCGGCATAGAAAACGTTGTTTCTGATATGAATCTGGCTGCTATCCGGCAAATGATCTTCAATTAAATTATCAAATTGATGTTCATTAATAAATGTATTATTTGAGAAAATAAGAGTATCTTTTACCGCAAAAGTTCTAAATGAACCTGTGTTATACTCAAAAATATTATTTGTTACAAAACCACCGCCAAAATTACCTGAAACCGCATCCGCATGACCGGTAAAATAGTTGTTTTTGATAACAACGTAACAATAATGAGCACAATGTACACCACCAGTTGCATGAATTTCCCAATCTGAAATAAAGGTAAATCCTTCTACCAGAATAGAATCTCCAGAAGTATTAACGGTAGCGTATACATAATTTTCCAATATAGTGTTGCCAATACCCATCCCCATTAGCGCTACGCAGGTATCTGAAATATCTACATTTTCATACCAAGTACCCTCGCCTACATATATCGTATCGCCACGGCTGGCGGCATCGGCGGCATCCTGTATCAGGTGGGCGCCGGTCTCCCAGCTGGTGTAGGGGGGCTCATCCGAGCCGTCATGGCTGGCGTAGTGGTAGTCGGCGTAGGCGGCAGTGGCTGTTATAAGCAATACGCTAATTAGCATAACCGCTTTGATATTTGTATTGAACATATAATTACTCCCGATTATAAATGGGCGATAAAACTACTTATTGTAAATATAGTCATTACTGCCTTTTTGTCAAGTAAATGCTGTTTTCACTTAAGCTAAGAAATTAACGCGTATCGGTAGTGGCTTAAGCAATACTAAAAGTCAGTATTTTCATTATAAACAGAACTTTTTTCATTAATCATTTATATGCTATATGACCCGCTTAAAGAATATTCTTTTAAAGCAATTGTATTGATACAAAATACATTAGGCTGAAAGCAGGATATTGTTTTGGCTATAGAAATTTTCTAAACCGTTCGGTTTTGAAATGCGATTAGATATATCACAGGTCGGGTTAAATGTACCACTTCGGATCGGGTTAAAACCAGCTAATCCGACCCCCGGGTGTCCAACATCAAGCCATCATTCCACCTCAACGACAATTACAATCACTATAATGGTATAAGAACATTGATAGCGGCTATCACAATCGCAGGGAAAGCTGTTACACTTCCCCCGATGAATGATCAGATTAGGCAACCACAACATCCCGACACTGAAAGAACTCATCATACTTTTGACCGATCGCAGTTAACCGATCTTTCACAACGCCGTATGAAAACAACATTACGCGTGAGATCTCTGTAGGATTATAGCCGACAACAAGCAAGTCAAGCAGTTCCCGGTCGATGCAGTTTAACTGTTTACGGAACTTCCCGAAGTCTATATTGAACAGGATATCGTTTTCACACGAGGGAACGCGGGTTTGATAAGCCAGAAAGCCATGATCGCCTTCAATAAAATCAGCATCCTCGTGTTCAAAATACAGCCGCTCAACCTTGCCGTCTAAATAAAGAGGTTTGTAATAGACATCGTTAGTTCGCTTTTTAGAGATGTTCCCGAAATGGGGACGAATGCCGTTATTCAGTTCGGTCGCGCGATACTTGATGAAATTGGTAAGCTCCCCGATTGAAAGCTGACGGTTCTTCCTGTTAAGGCAACTGTTATAATTAGCATAAGCCATACCCAGCGCGTCCTGCATCGAATCCTTATTACCGTTAAAAACCCGAGATGCCTGGCTTTGCAAAGCTGGTAGCATTTCAGTAAAAGTCATAATAATCTCCTGGTTAGAATGTTTGTTACATTCTTATTCCAGGAAAAATGTTGATATTTACTGACATTTATGTCACTGAAATTGTGTATAGCTATTAAGGAAATAGACAATAATGTCTTGCTTTTTGTTATGGATGTTATTAGCTTGATTTAAAGGACTTTAACTAGGGTAAGCATTTGAGCTTCTTGAAAATATAATAAATTTCAAACAAAGGGAGTTTTAATATGAGAAGAATAGTAATGATTGTAATTGTTGGTTTAGCATTGTTTGCAACAATTGCTAATGCGCAACTCACTCTTGATAAAGCATCACAAAAGCAAATGGTGATGACAAACATGGCATCAATGCCAATGACGTTTACAGAGAATCGCGGACAGTGGGATGAAAAGACTTTGTTCAAAGCTAATGCTGGCGGTGCTACATTCTGGTTTTGTTCAGATGAGATAGCCTATGTATTCACACGCGATACCGATGAGCTGCTTGAAGATGAAGAGCTTATGAGACCTGATATACCGGGTATGCCTGATAAATTCGATAAACCGCGCTACAAAAAGGAATCGCTTGTTATGCGGGCTCAGCTTATCGGTGCAAATCCTGATGCTCAGATTATCGGTGAAGACCGCCTCTCCCACAACTGCAATTATTTCTATGGCAACGAACCCTCAAAATGGCGTACTGATGTGCCAAATTATTCGACTATCACTTACAAAGATATTTATCCAGGCATTGATTTGAAATATCACGGCAACGGACAGGGGATAAAGTACGATTTCATAGTCAATCCCGGTGCGGATATTTCACAGATACAAGTTCGTTATGAAGGCGCGGATAATCTGTCCATTACACCCAACGGCGATCTTGAGGCATCAACCTCATTTGGTCCGGTTCACGAGAACATACCCTCTGTTTATCAGGAGGTAGGCAGCAGCAAAAGAGAAGTAATCGGCAGGTATGTTATTACGGCACCCGGCGTGTTTGGGTTTGAGGTAGATGATTATAACCCATCTTTAACTTTGGTCATCGACCCCGAACTTGTATACAGCACCTACCTCGGTGGGCGGGGCTTCTCTGACTATTGCCGTGGCATCGCCGTAGACGCCTCCGGGAACGCTTATGTGACGGGACATACTGGGTCGTCAGATTTCCCCACGCAAAACCCGTATGACGGTAATAATAATGGTTATTGTGATACTTTTGTGACGAAATTCTCCTCGGCCGGCAACTCCCTGATTTACAGCACCTACCTCTGATCTTCCCCCGATTTGACGGACACCCGGTTAAGGTGGTATAATACCATCGAAGGAGGAGTTCGGATGACGAAAAGAAAAAGAAAATATGACAAAGAATTTAAAATTGAGGCGGTGCGTTTGGCAACCAAAGGTGATCGCAGTACCGCAGAGATTGCCCGAGATCTGGGGATACATCCTAATCTGATTTATAACTGGAAGGAACGTTTGACAAAGGATAAAGATCAGGCTTTCTCGGGACAAGGACATTTGAAGCTGGAAGCTGAGGAGATGCGGCGGCTTAAACGTCAACTGGCTGATACTAAAGAAGAACGGGACATCTTAAAAAAAGCCTTGGCCATTTTCTCAAAGACACCCAAATGAAATATCGGTTTATTGAGAACTACCGTTCCGCATTTCGGGTGGAGAGGATGTGCCATGTTTTAGGGGTATCACGGAGCGGTTATTATGGCTGGCGAAAGCGTGGTCTCAGCAAAAGAGAGTTATCAAATCAAGCATTTTTGGAAAAGATTAAGAAGTTCCATGAAGATAGTCGCCAGACCCGCCTGCGACGGGCAGGCATACGGCAGTCCCCGGATTACGGTTGACCTGCGGGCTAGTGGCGAGACTTGCGGTCATAACCGTGTAGCCAGGGTGATGAAAATCAACGGCATAGCGGCTAAGACTAAACGGAAGTTTAAAGTTACAACCAACTCAAAACATAATCATCTCCGCCTTAGGCGGACGCCCAATTTGGTTAAACAAGAGTTTGTCGCGGCTAAACCTAACCAGCTTTGGACATCCGATATTACCTATCTTCCGACGATTGAGGGCTGGCTTTATCTGTCGGTAATTTTAGATGTTTTCAATCGCCGGATTGTCGGCTGGGCTATGAGTAAACGTCTAAAAAAAGAGCTTGTAATCACCGCTTTAAAACAGGCTTTGAATCATCGAACGCCGGCTCGGGATATGATTTTACACTCTGATCAAGGCAGCCAGTATGCCAGCGGAGACTTTCAAACATTACTGAATCGGAATGGCATCAGACCAAGTATGAGCGGCAGAGGTAACTGCTATGATAACGCTATAACCGAAACATTTTTCCATACCTTAAAAACTGTCCGCCTAAGGCGGATTAAGAATTATCAAACCAGAGAGGAGGCTAAATCAAGCGTCTTTGAGTATATAGAGGTGTTTTATAATCGACAGAGAAGACATTCAGCTTTAGGTTATAAATCGCCCGTTGACTTTGAAAATCAATTAAATTACATTACGAATGTGTCCGTTAAAACGGGGCAAGATCAATCTGTACACCTATGCTTCTTATAGCGTCGGTTGGCAGTTTTGAAGGGGTTATAC
>JAGGSN010000070.1 GCA_021159005.1 Candidatus Zixiibacteriota bacterium
GCCGGCAGGCAGGAGGTATCGGCATGACCAATCTCTGGATTCCCAATCAAGTTGTGAATGACGCGGGCAGTGTGTGAATGACGCGGGCAGTGTGTGAATGACGCGGGCAGTGTGTGAATGACATAATTATAGCATCCGCCTAAGGCGGACAAAAGGCCGGACAGTAGTGTTTATAATATATTACTTATTGCCAATTATAGTAATGATTGAAAGGGATATACGGACAGTAAAAAAATTACTATTGTGGATTATTATTGGATTTTTTTAAAATATTTGATATAACCCAGAAAATTGCCCCAACAATAGGCAATGCCATTAAGGCGATAATCAGCAACCCCCAAATTGGATGATTTACTAGAAATTCATTAAAAGCATCAGGCATGAAGGAATATGGTTATTTCTAAACAAATTGTCAAATCACTTTCAACCTAAATTAAAAAAGATGATTTTACAATTAGTTTCATATTGGAGGCAATTTCTTTCATTCTACGAACTTTGCTTAAGAGTTTTAATATATTCATCCATAGTTTTATCTTTATAATGCTCCTCGCCGATATATTTCAAGATTATCTCAAATTTATCCGCCGGAACAAACCCGGGAAGACTGGTTATTATAGCGCCGTCTTGATTAAGGAAATAAGTAGCCGGCACTCCTCGAATTTTAAAGCTTTTTGCTAGTTGCTTAGCGGAAATATTGCCTTTTAGGGTATGATAAATGTCATTAGAGCCAGTGTTGACTTTAGCCGGAGCAAAATAAGCGCCAACAAGGTCAATAACCGTTTCGTTAGAGAAAGTGCTTTTCTCCATTTTTTTACACCAGGAACACCCATGACGCCAGAAATATACCATCAAACATTTTCCATCCTCAGCTGCCGTTGTTAACCCGGTATCGAACTTTACCCATTCAATATTTCCAGTTGATTTTTCTTTATTGTTAGAACCGGCATCACTTTTTTCCTTTGTATCGGATGACCCACAGACAACAAAAATCAATAATAGCGATGTGAGTAATGGCAACAGTATTTTTTTCATTACATTCTCCATTTTAATTCTCTTTCCATATTACAAGTTAAACTTTTTCAGGATGATTTCGGTTCCATTTAATTCGGGACTTTCTCAAAATCCCGTGTAAATTTTTTGTAATTTAATTTATTTTATAAAATTTTTATGGTTGGCGTTCATCTTGGGCGAACATGTATGTCAACAATACTTGTGTGTGAGGACGCACCCCAGCCACAAATAAAAGAAGGCGGTCTAATTGTCGAATTCTTTGGGCCAGAGATGCTTATACCAGAAATAGTCGCCCATTACCCAGCGCGCATATTTGCGGCTTTGGTCATAGCTAATTGTCTCAATAAATGATTCGATGTCTGCCCCAGCCTGTTTTTGCCATTTCTTGGCGGCTGATGGCCCGGCATTATAGGCGGCAATAATAGCCTCATCTTTTTTTAACCGGCGTTCAAGCCATTTAAGATACTTGCAGCCCAATTTAATATTGTAGCCAGGATTGAATAGCATCCCTTTCTTTATAGCCTTAACCCTTGCCATCTGGGAGGCGGTAGCGGGCATAAGCTGCATAAGCCCCATAGCCCCCACATTAGAAACGGCATACGGGTCAAATCTGCTTTCGCGCCTAATTACCGATAAAGCCAAATAGGGATCGATATCATTATGGTTAAATGATAAACGATTGGAATATAGAACCGGATAATTAAGGCGAACCCAAGTGTCCCGGTTGTATGAAAAGCCGCGTTTTTTAAGTTCAATTTTGAATTTATCCAAAACATCATAATATATCCAATCAAGCCGCAGCGAGCGGGATTTTTTCAATACGGCAAGTCTGTTATGAAGATTGGAGTTGCGAACGCTGATATACCGTAATTGACAGGCGGCTTCGGCATCAAAACCATACCGACAAAGACTGTCTGCATAGATGAATGACTGTTCATCCGTAATTCTTTTCTTAACCCGCCATGAAAGGAACTTTTCCGCTCTATCCATAAATTCCTGTATAAATTCATTGTATGTTATAAGCGAATCGCTTTTAAAAACATCCGTTTTTTTGCGGGCTTTGTAATTGTAAAAAGTGGGATAACCCCGATTAATTATTTTTTCAAGTTGAGATTTATAGCTGTCAGCAGTTTTAAATAGCCAATAATCGAAAATATCGGCGTTCTCATCGGTTTTTGCATAACTCAAAAATGCCAATTCGGCTTTTTCATTATAGCCGAGTTTAAGATACAATTTCCCCAAAAGAAACAATGAACGAGAATAATACCTCGAATCCGTATATTCATTCGTCAATCTTCGGAGGAATCCTATCGATTTTTCCGGATTGCTTTTCAGGAAAAATTCACCGGCAATAAAAAGCGCTCGCGGAACAAGATAATTATCGGGAAAATGCTCGACAAAATCGATAAGCCTATTCGCTCCGTTTACCCTCATGCCGCGGCGGTAATCGCAAATTGCAGCTCTATAAAACGCTTGCGCCCGAATCTTTTTATCCACGGATGATTCTAAGTCTTTAAAGATTTTTGTAGCCTTTGAATATTTTCGTTTGGCAAGATAGCACAAACCTAAATCCAGTTTTGTTGAATCGGTATGGTCAATATTTTCCAAAAGCATAATGGCGTCATTGTAAAGCCGGTACTTTTTAAGCAAGCCTATCAATTTCAGGGTTTGCTCATCGGAAAGAACCGGGCCAAGAGAATCTATGGCAAATGCGGATATATTTTTTTTACCATCATTACTAAAAGTTAACGAAAAAGCGTTTTCAAGATTTATAAGAGCATTATCGTAATCATGAAGCGTATAAAACAGCTTGCCTTTGAGAAAATACAGGTCAATTCGATTTTCCTTATCTAAAATCACAGGTTCGATTTTATTTAAGAATATCATCGCTGAATCGGCAATGTTGGTTTTATAATAATACTTAGCAAGGTCGAGATAAGCCCTGAAACGAAATACCTCTACCGGCAAGGATGCTATAGCGCGCCACCTTTCTATCGATAGCGTGTCATCATCGCCCGAGACAAGGGCCAACAAATACAGGGCGGCGCTGCCAACAAATCCGCTGTCATTGCAGCAGACTTCAGCGATTTCTTCTGCCCTCTCAAGATTGCCGTAATGATAATATATCACCGCTGCCGGAAGGTAATAACCCTCAAGCGCAGACAATTGCTCCAAGGCGTTATTTTTATCTCCAACCGCCGCATACGACCGAGCTAAAATCAGTTTTTCGTTGTCATTATCACCGGCGAGCGAATCAATCAGATAACTATAACGACCATCAAGAAATAAATCATACAGAGTTAATGAATTATTTTCATTGGCATTGACATATAAGACATTGAAACTGCAACAAGAAATTGAAATAATTAATATGAAGAATGTTTTCCTTATCAATATCTGCCTTTCTTATTGTTGTTTGCAAATCCCTTTTTAATCTCAAGCATAAAGCTATCTTCACCGAATTTTTTAGCAAGTTCGGTTAGTAATTGCGGCGAGGGCTGAACCTTATATTTTTTCGACCGAACTGTCAGATTGGCTTCATTTAATTTGAAACGAATTATCACCTCAGACTTTCCCGTATTCTCCTTAAAAATTTTATCGATGTCGTCAGCCGTGCCATCCTTTAGGTATGATTCATCAATATTCAAGCGCAGGCTGCAGGGAATTTCCTTATAAGCAGATTCAAGCAGAAATATATCATTAGCTATTATGTCCGGTTTTTTGCCCTCTTGGCCGCTTAATTCTCCAAATATAATGATATTCCTGCCATTCTCAAGTAATTGTCTTTTTTTATCAAAGCATGGTGAAAACATTAAAACATCAATCGAATCAGTGAAATCTTCGATATTGAATTTTGCGTAAAGCTTGTTGTTCTTGCTGGTTTTGATATCTAAATTATCTACCACACCGCCAACCACAACATTAATTCCATCCTTCAAGTCGGCTAATTTCTCAAGCCTGTATTTTTTATCGACAAAAGCCAAATACTCTAAACGATTATCCTCAAGAGGGTGGGAACTAAGATAAAACCCCAACACTTCCTTTTCCATATTCCTTGTTTTCGTATCATTCCAGGGAGTAGATTCTTTCAGCCTGGGAGTCATCGCGCTTGTCGTGTTGTCCTGCCCAAACAGGGATGATTGCCCCGATTGAATATCTTTTTGAATATTTAAACCGTAATTAATCAAAATTTCAACATTATCATAAAGCTTTGCCCGTGATTTTTCAATCGAATCGAAAGCGCCGCTGGCAATCAGACTTTCGAGGGCTTTTTTATTGACTGACCGCAGGTTAACGCGTTTGCAGAAATCGAATATATCAGTAAAACCACCATCGCCGCGAGCTTTTATAATCGCCTCAACTGCCGAATGTCCCACATTTTTTACGGCGGCTAAGCTAAATAATATCTTGCCATCCAATACTGAAAAATGAACGGAGCCTATATTAATATCAGGCGGCAAAAGCTCAACTCCCAGCTCTTTGCATTCATTTTTAAAGATTGTTACCCGGTTCGAATTACCCATATCGTTAGTAAGCGCTGCCGCCATAAACTCTGCCGGATAATGTGTTTTAAAATAAGCGGTTTGATAGGCAATCACGGCATAACCGGTGGAGTGAGCTTTCACAAAGCCATAGCGCGCGAATGTTTCTATCATATCAAACACTTTTTCGGCGATTTTCTTATCGATTTTTCTTTTAACAGCGCCCTCGATAAATTCGCTCTTTTGCTGAGCCATTACTTCAGCCTGCTTTTTGCCTATTGCTTTGCGAAGTATATCGGCTTTGCCAAGACTGTAGCCCCCTAACTCCTGAGCGATTTTAAGCACTTGCTCCTGAAATACAATCACTCCATAAGTATCCTTAAGTATTGGCTCAAGCGTCGGATGTATATACTCAATTTCCTTTTTGCCTTTTTTACAATCGATGTATGTGTCAATCATTCCCGAATCAAGCGGACCGGGACGGTAAAGAGCGTTCATAGCAATCAAATCATCAATACTTGACGGCTCCAGCTTGCGAAGGTAATCACGCATGCCGCCTGATTCGAACTGGAATACACCGATAGTATTGCCTTTTGAGAAAAGCTTAAAAACCTCCGGATCATCAAGGGGAATTTTATCAATATCGATATCTATATTATGTGTTTCTCTGACTAAATCAATAGCATCATCAAGAACAGTTAATGTCCGCAGTCCAAGAAAATCCATTTTCAGAAGGCCGATAGTTTCGACAATTCTCATATCATATTGAGTTGTGATTTCATCCTTGTTGGATTTATAAAGAGGCACAAAATTCGTAAGCGGTGCAGGCGCGATTACTACGCCGGCGGCATGGGTGGAAGCATGCCTTGCCAAACCCTCGAGAATTTCGGAATACTCGAGCACCGTAGCTATTGTTTCATCATTTTTCCTTTTCTCCTTCAGGTCAACGGAAATCTCAAGCGCTCGTTTGAGAGTCATGCCGATTTCCTCAGGTATCATCTTGGCAACGGCATCGATTTCCTTATAGGGAACTGATAATACCCGCCCCACATCGCGGACAACAGCCCGAGCCGCCATCGAGCCGAAGGTTATAATCTGCGCTACATTTTCGCGCCCATATTTTTTGGTAACGTAATCTATCACCTTATCACGGCCTCTATCCGAGAAATCGATATCGATATCAGGCATCGAGATGCGTTCGGGATTCAAAAACCTTTCGAATAGAAGGTTGTATTTCATCGGGTCGATATTAGTAATACCCAAGCAATACGAAACCAATGAACCAGCCGCCGAACCTCTTCCCGGTCCGACACGTATCTGATTATCTTTGGCATAATCTATAAAATCTTTTACGATTAGAAAATATCCCGAATACCCCATCTGCTTGATTATCTTTAATTCATAATCAAGCCTGTCATTTAATCCGGGTGTTACTTTGCCGTATCTTTTTTCAAGCCCCTTTTTCGCCATATAATCGACATACTTATCATCCGAATCAAATCCCTCGGGCAGAGGAAACTCCGGCACTAAGTTTCGATGCAATTCTATTTCCAGATTGCATCGCTCGGCGATTTTAACAGTATTCTCGATTGCCTCCGGCGTATCGGCAAAAAGCTCCTTCATCTGCTCCGGCGATTTTAAATATAATTGGTCGGTAGAATAACGCATTCTGTCGGTATCTGAGACAACCTTGCCGGTTTGCAGGCATATCAAAGCATCATGGGCGGCGTGATGTTCACGTTTGAGATAATGACAATCATTGGTTGCAACAAGTCCCAGTCCGAATTTCCCGGCATGTTTTTTCAGGGCGGCGCGAACAGCAGCCTCCTCGGCGATATTGTGGTTTTGAATCTCCAAGAAAAAATCTTTAGCGTCAAAAATATCGAGATAGCTTTTAATCGTTTCCTCAAGCTTATCCTCGTTGTCTTTTAATGCCACTTGCGCAACCTCGCCTTTCAAACAGGCTGTCAGGGCAATAAGGCCTTCCGAATATTTGCTTAGTAATTTTTTATCGATTCGCGGTTTATAATAGAATCCATCAAGAAAAGCAATTGATGACAATTTAATAAGATTTTCATATCCCTTGAAGTTCTTAGCTAGCAATACCAGATGATAACCGGCATCCGGGACACCGGGAACATGCCTTTTCTGCGTATGATCATCCGGCACTATATATGTCTCAATGCCGATAATCGGCTTGATTCTATAGTTCTTGGCTTGGATATAAAAATCAATAGCGCCAAACATATTGCCGTGATCGGTTATAGCTATTGAGGGCATTCCCATATCGGCGGCTGTCTTGAGCATATCGGGTATCTTTATGGCGCCATCCAAGAGCGAATACATTGTGTGGTTATGAAGATGAATGAAATCGGCTTTGCTCACGTTTTATTTCTGCTCCTTAAGAAAATTTATTACCTTGTTTCGGCAATCAAGGCATAATTTGCCTTTCAGCTCAAAATAAACCTGTTCATTAAGTTCCTGCTCTGTCAGTTTGGAATGTTCAATATCATCGATAAGTTCCCTAATATCCGATTGTTTGGCTGATAAATTGATATAGCCGTCAAAGTCAGATACAACCATACATTCCAAGCGATAATTATCGCCGCCCTTTTTTAGACGTTTACCGCACAGCTTACATCGAACAGGCTTATTTATGTTCATAGATTATTAAACTTTCAACCAATCATCAAGGTTTATTTGTGTTTTTCTAAAATAGCAAAAAATATCATGCCGGAAACAAACCCGCCAATATGCGCGAAATACGCTACTCCCCCACCGGTTGAACCTAATGTTGGAGCGCCAACAAGAATCTGAAATATAAACCAGAATCCTAAGAATACAACAGCCGGAATCTTGACAGTGCGAATAATAAATATCACAACAATTAATGTTATAACCTTAGTTCGCGGGAATCGTAAAAAGTAGGCTCCCATTATGCCGGCAATAGCGCCGGAGGCGCCGATAATAGGCAGTTCCGCCGAGGGCATTGATACAACTTGAACTATTAATGATGCCACTCCGCATAGTAAATAAAATATTATAAATTTAATATGACCGAGTTTATCCTCAATGTTTTCGCCGAACACCCAAAAGAAAAGCATATTGCCAGCTAAATGCAAGATACTGCCATGTAAAAACATTGAGGTAATAAGCGTTAGCGGCGGAAATAGAGTCGAGGCGGGATGAACCGGAACAAACGATGTTAACGATTTGGCAATAGCCCCATATTTCCAGATAAAAAGCTGTTCGGATGAACCCAATGATAATTGATATGTATAAACAGCCACATTAGATAAAATTATAATGATAGTTATAAATGGGAATTTTGACGAGGGATTTTCTACACGGAGGGGAATCATTACTTGCTGGCATTAATAATAAAACGTGAAATAGCTTTAGCGATATTTCCCTGATTATCAACCGCCGAAATTCGCAATATATGCTTGCCCGATTTTAACGGATTTCTTACCTGATATGAAAACAGATGAGAATCAATATCATAATAAGCAGGCACCCAGATACCGTCAATCGTCATGGTAAACTGGGTTTCCTTTTTAAAGCCTGATAGATTATCCATGATTCGGCATGACAGAAATGGCGTGGCGTCATTAGTTCTGCCTTTGTTGCGAGGTCTGACTTTGCCTATTACGGGAGGTATATCATCAGTAATCGCCGCAAATTTGCCGCCGCCCATCGTTTCTCCCGATATGGTTTTAACGGATTCATCGCCTAAAAACACCCATTTATCTTTTTTCTGCCAATAGTAATATAATGAGGCATATTCAGAATCTACCGAAAGTTTATCAGCATCAATCTGAACTTTTACGGCCGATTTAAAAAGAATATCTTCCGGTAATATTTCAAAGATGTAATTGCCGGAATCATCAAGTCGAGGGTTTGTTATACGGATTGCTGTTGAGCCATAAAGCTGGTCTTTTTTCAAACTGATTTTTATTATCGAGTCAGGCGAATAAACTGTTCCGCCATCATTAAAAACATAATAGCCATCAATAGCCTGCTGAAATTCAGGCTTTAATTCAACATATCCGGTATCATTAAAAACAGGCATTAATCCGTTATTGATTCTGTTATCTGCTAATTTTGGCTCAAGTTCGGTATTATAAAGGTCGGTTATATTAAAATAACCCGGTAAAAGCACTTTATAATAATCGGCAAATGGGACAATCTTGGCTGAATCAGTTTCCGGACGAAAAACCAGCCAGGGTGAGAAATTTGAATAATCATCAATAATCCTTATTCGATAATCAAAAGCTTTTGGAGATAGCGTAAACTTAGCGATTCTTTCAAATTTATCAAAATATGAAAAGATTGTTTCATAATGTTGGTAAACTGCTTTCCTAACCTGAACTTGTGGGTGATGATTGGCGGGAAAAGCTCCCAGGGTTAGATGCTGTTTCGCTGAATCAAGGTGTGTATCCTTTATTTCAGGTTTCTCAAATGCCGCTTTTTTTATAAACAGCTGAATTTGGCGCTGGCCGCCATTTATATCAAATACCTTAATCTTAAGGCTATGAACACCTGTTTTTAAATTAACGGCATCGATAATGCCGGCGGGATATTTAAAGTCGCCATAAAAACCTTGTATGTCATCAGGTTGAATATACAGCTTGTAAAAAACATTTTTGTCGCTATCAGCTTCTTTGCCAAAGCCCTTTTCGACTATATTTTTTAGGCACAAATCGCGAACATAATCGATTTGACCGCCGGTATTGTAGTCGGTGCGGTCATGCCTAAATGAAAATATCTCTATGTCATCTAATAACATAGAGGCTCCGTAAAGTCCGTAATTAAAGCCGCCGTTTGGGTCATATGCCGATACTGCCAGCGCTGTTTGACTATAAACAGCAACCGTATCGGCAACGATATAATCCTGCCCGAGCTTTTGTAGTTTGAGAAATTCAAGCTCATGATAATTTGCGGCGCCGAATGATTTATATCTTTTAACTACAAGATAATCGATTATTGGCGGTCGGGAATCAGAAAAGCTATAAATATCTTTTAAGGGATTTACCGGGAAATTATCTTTATCCCGGATTTCAAAATGAAGATGCGGCGCGCCTGAACCTGTTTGACCCGACAGAGCAATATACTCGCCCTTCTTTACAGGAAATTGACCGGGTTTGAAAACAATATCCTGGTAAAATGCTTTCTCCCGCATTTGAAAACGTCGAACATACTTCTCGACATCATAGCTAAAACGCATCAGATGGCCATAAACAACATAGCGGCCATCGTCAAGTTTGAGATAAAGAGCATTACCATAACCCCAAAACGAGGTTCTAACTCGATAGACATACCCGTCAGCCGCCGCATAAACCTTGTATCCCTGTTTGCCTCTTGTGGTTATATCTATTCCTGAATGCCAGTGTCCAGCCCTGTTATCGCCAAATAGCGAGGAAAGGCGCGGCTTAATATTCATTGGCCAACGGTAGTTTTGGGCAAAAATATTCGAGGGGAATAAGACCAATATCAAAAAGTATATCGTAACTATTTTCAACAGCCTAAACATAACATTATAATAAGCTAAATAATAAAGAACGGTCAAGCATGTAATTTTTATTGATATTAGAAAATCTTTTTGTATATTAACAAATTAGTTAAAAATTGGATGGTTAAAGTCGATTATTATATATTGATGATAGGCAAATACAAGGAGTTAGATTATTATGATGAGCCAAATCAGAACCGCCGCTAAACCTGTTTATATAGTGGTGATTGTAGCTTTCATTGGAACAATTATTTTTGCGTGGGGCATGGATTTTTCACATAAAGATAAGCGTAAGCCAAATTCTCTTGGCAGTGTAAACGATCAGGAAATAACCCTGGAAATGTTTCAAAATGCTTTTGAACCGAAATATCAGGAATTCATTAAAACAAATAACGATCCCAGCGATGATGATATTGATAAAGTGCGGGATGAAGCTTGGAACACTCTTGTTGGACAGATGTTAATTTCTCAGCAGATAAAAGAAAATAATATTGTTATTACCAACGAAGAACTGGCTGAATATGTTAGAAATATGCCGCCGAAAGAACTATATGATGCTGAAGATTTTCAAACAGACGGTAAATTCGATCCGTCAAAATACCAGAATTATCTTCAAATGCTGGCGTCAAGTTCAGACCCCAGGTATGAACAGATGCTGTTAATGATCGAAAACTCAATTAAATCGCAGGTATTAGTTAATAAACTTCAGGATTTTATCGTCTCGACAGCATTTGTGTCAAAAGCGGAAATCTATGAGAAATATCATGATGAAAACGAAAAAGTTAATGTAAATTACATTTTCATTTCCGAGCGTGATGTCGACACTACTGATATTGAAATAACCGATGAAATGCTGTTGGCTCGATACGAGCAGGATAAAGAGAAAATTTATACTACTGAAGAAAAAGCATCTTTGAAATATGTTTCATTTAAAAAAGAGCCGAGTGAAGAAGATGTTGATTCTGTAAAGAAAGAAATAGATGCGATTTATGAGCAAGCAAAAAGCGGTGAGGATTTTGCCATGCTTGCAGAGAAATTTTCTCAGGATAGAAGCGGCGAAAATGGCGGTGATCTTGGTTGGTTCGGCAAAGGAAGAATGGTAAAACCTTTCGAAGAAGTTGCATTTGCGCTTGACAAAAAAGGCGATATTTCGGAACCTGTCAAGTCGCAATTCGGCTGGCATATTATTAAACTTACCGGCAGAAGAAACGGAAAAAATAGCAAAGGCAAACAGGAGAAACAAATTAAAGCCAGTCATATTCTATTAAAAACTGAAATAAGCGAAAATACAATTGCTAAACTCAATGAAAAAGCTCAAAACTTTAGAGAACAGGCTTTCGCTGATGGATTTGATGCCGCGGCTAATAGCAGCAGCTATGAAATTGAAACAACCAAGCTATTTTCCAAAGGCAGTAGAAGCATTCCCGGCATAGGTCCTAATATGGTTTTATCCGAATGGGCTTTTAGTTCTGAGTCGGAAGCTATAAGCGATCTTATCGATACTCGAAAAGCTGTTTATGTTTGCGCTCCGAATGAGAAAATTCCAGCCGGTTTCCTTCCGCTTGATGAGGTAAAAGATAAAATTCGCAAGAATATCCAGCGGGATATTCTCAACGACAAAGCCTATGCCAAAGTCGATAGTCTTTATCAAACAATGAAAACAGATAATTTAAGTCTCACCCGTATTGCAAAGAACTCCGGTCTTAATCTGAAAAATACCGGCTTTTTCGCCCGACATGAATTCGTAAAAAATGTTGGCAGCGACCCTGATTTTATTGGCGCGGCTTTTAGCCTGTCGCCAGAAAATACTATCTCAAAACCAATCAAAGCACGTTCAGGCTGCTATATTCTGGAGTTTGTGGATATTAAAACTGTTGACAAAAACAAGTATGAAACAGTTGCCGATTCTTTGTTTAATGATGCCCTAACTAAAAAGCGTCAAGAAAGCTGGAATGAGTGGTACAGGCAAATTTACACTAAGGCGGAAATCAAGGATTATAGAGAGGATGTTTTCGGGTCATAGACTCAAGTCCGGTATTTGCCGAACTATTATTATTGCGTCATTATTTATTATTATTCAATCCTGTAATAAATCGCCGTCAATATCAAATAGTGATAAACAGGCTTTTATTACTGTATATACTCAGCTAACGTTAGCCAAAATAAAATTTGGGAAATTTCCCCAGAAACACAAAACAGCGGTAGAAATGATTTTAAACCGCAATAATACAAATCAGGAATTTCTAAATGAGTTTTTGGAAAAGGTTGCTTCTCACGCTGAAATTCAGCAGGAGATATTTCAAGCTATCGACAAAGAACTGGAAAAATATGAAAACTTGCCGCCTGATTCATTAGAACGGTTTTGGGATAGTATTACAACCGAAATGTGAATTAACTGACAGGCGGTGTTTTGAAAGCTGAGTAAAAAAAACACACCCCTAACCCCTCTCAAGAGGGAAATAAAGTGTTGGCGCATGAGGACGTAAGCCAACCCCCTAATGAGATTGCCGCGTTGCTCCGCTTCTCGCAATGACTCTGCTATCCGGCATTATTCATAAATCTAAATATGTGCTAACATCCGCCATAGGCGGACTCTTCTGCCAGAGCTGTCGGAAGCAACTTCCGACAGCATAAAAATGCGGATTAACACGTTATATGATTATTCAATTTAAAAATCCCTGCCAGTAACCGGGACAATTAATTTGCAGGTAAAGTAAGCTTGAAAATATTTAATTTCTCTCTCGAGAGGGGTGCCCGTAAGGGCAGGGTGTGTTTATAACACTAACATCAAATATGCTTTCAACTTATTGTCGCTTGACAACAAAACATGAGATGCAAATTTGAATAAATTATTCTTAATCTGATACGGAAAAAGCATTTTCTATATGATTAATTACAGACGGTTTGCTCATAAAATCTACTGTTATCACATCAAAACGGCATTCTGTATTATCATCGCAGTATTGAGACAAGTAAGCTTTAGCGCCATTCGCAAGACGTTTTTGCTTTTTTAATGTAACCTTATACTCAGGCGCGCCAAATCTATCGGTAGAAACCGCTTTGACCTCAATAAAAATAACTGTCTTATTATCTTTGGCAATTATATCAATTTCAGGGCATCTAAACCCCTTAATACCGCGCCAGTTTCTTTTTAGAATTTTATAGCCTTTATTTGCTAAAAAATCAGCGGCAAGATTTTCCCCGAGCTTACCTATTTTATGCAAACTCACCTCTCTTTAGTATGAAGTGAGTATAGCTGGGGCTGGTCATGTAAAAGATATGCTGAAATAGCCTTTTTAATGTTTTACCACCGATTCCAAATCTTCCCAGAAAGTCGGATGAGAAGTTACAACGCATTCGGCGTCTTTGATGATGGTTTTGCCTTTAGCGATTAAGCCAGCCATAGCGAAAGCCATAGCTATTCTATGGTCGCCATGAGTGATGATTTCCGCACCCTCAAGGTCGGTACCCCCATCAATAGCCATACCATCTTCAAGCTCGCCGATTCTGGCTCCCATTTTACGAAGATTAGAAACGACTGTTTTAATACGATCGGTTTCCTTGTGGCGCAGTTCAAAAGCATCACGAATAACGGTCGTACCCTGAGCCTGAGTAGCGATAATTGCCATGATAGGCAATTCATCAATAATAGATGGAATTATTTCTCCGACTATTCTTCTGCCTTTCAAGGGCGCATGCGAGGCTTTAATAAAACCCGCCGGTTCATATCCCATTTTTTTATTAGCCTCAAACTTGATATTAGCGCGCATTTTGGAAAGAATGTCCAGAAAACCAATCCGGGATGGATTCAAGCCTATATTCTCAATAGTTAAATCGGAATTTTTCACTAATATTGCTGCTGCGACAAATAGAGCCGCGGCTGAAATATCGCCGGGAATTTCCAATGTTAGATTGGATACAGGCTGCTGTTTGCCGGGAAGCGTATAAAGAAACCCCCGTTCCTCGATAATCTGACTTCTACTTAATTTTCTCAGCCTTCTTTCGAATTCATCATCAGCTTTAGGCTGCGGGGGTTGAACTTTTTCCTTTTTGAATTTAATTTTCATCAAAGACATAAGTCTTTCAAAATGATCCCGGCTGGGTATCCGTTCTATAAGCTCGGTGTTGCCATCAGCAAAAAATCCGGCTAAGAATACCGTTCCCTTAACCTGTGAGGTTGATAAAGGCATGATATATTTAATAGCATTAAGATTGCCGCCATTTACTGTAATCGGCGCTCTGAAATTATTGCTTTCTATTTGCGCGCCCATTTTTTCTAATGGTTCAATCACGCGAAGCATAGGCCGCGTTTTTAATCTGCCAGTACCGTTAAAAGTGGATTCAAACGGCAAGACGGCAGATAACCCAAGCATCAACCGTACTGTAGCAGCGGAGTTGCCGGCATCTAATTCCTTATCGGGTTTGGAAAACCCTTCCAAGCCTTTGCCGTGAATGATTAATGTGTTTTGTTCAGTTTCAGGCTTTTCTATTTCAATACCGTATTGGCGTAGGCAGCTTAACGTCGATTCGAATTCATCGGAAGCGCTGTAATTAACAATCGTAGTATCACCTTTAGCGACGGAAGCAATTATTGCCGCTCGGTGAGAGACGGATTTATCTCCGGTAAACGAAATTTTACCGCTAACTTTTGAAACAGGTTTGATTATCTTGTCCATAGTATTCTATCTTCTTAGTTTAATTGTATTTTTTCTCCTACATCCTTTCGGGGGCTTCAAGCCCCTGAATGCTTAACCCCGTTTTCAAAACTGTCTTAACACAATATGCTAAATTAATTTTTGCTTTTCTTAATTCCGGGTTGTCTGATAATATCTTATCGGCGGGCGATTTATATTTTTGAAAATATGTTGAAAAAAGACTGACCAAATCGAACAGGTATGAAAAGATAATATACGGTTCATTATTATTAGCCGCATATCTAATCTTTTCAGGAAATTCCATAAGCATTTTTGCCAACCCGTACTCCTCGGGCAAGGTTAGCAATCCATAGTCCGCCTCAACATCAAGCTTTTCGCCATGTTTTCGCAAGACACTCGAGAGCCGAGCATGGGCATATTGTAAATAGGGTCCGGAATAACCCTGAAAATCCAGCATGCGATCCCAGTCAAACGAAACATCGGTTTGACGTTTTACAGACAACTGGGTGAAAATAACCGCTCCAATCCCAACTTGCCGGGCAATCTGTTCTTTATTCTCCAAATCCGGATTATTCTTCTCGACAATTTCATAGGCTTTCTCGATAGCCTGATCCAATACATCTTTTAATAAAATTATCTTCCCTTTTCGAGTGGACATCATTTCAGCGCCAAGTTTAACCCAGCCGAAATCGATATGCCGGCATTCTGAAAACCACTCGAAACCAGCTAACTCAAGAACCTTAAACAGCTGTTTAAAATGCAGAATCTGAGCCACCCCGACAACATACAGCATTTTATCGAAATTGTATGTCTTGTGACGGTAAATTGCCGCAGCTAAATCTCTGGTGCTGTATAATGTCGAACCATCCTTTTTGCGCAGGAGCATTGGCTCTAAATTGTAATCATCAAGAGGTACTATTAAAGCCCCCTGGCTTTTAGCGCATAATTTTTTTTCATCTAAAACATTAATGATATCGGGAATCATTTTATGATAGAACGACTCGCCGGCGACTGAGTCGAATCTAACTCCAAGAATATCATAAATTCGCTTAAATTCCTGCCATGTCAAATCAACGAATTTGCGCCATAATTCTATAATTTCCGGGTCGCCGTCCTCAAGCTTTTTAAACATCGCTCGGCTTTCATCCTCGATAGACTTATCCTTTTCTGCTTCCTCATGCAGTTTAACATAGATGCGGAATAATTCCTGAAGAGGGTCATCCGCCAGCTTGCTTTCATCCACCCAACGCTTGTATGCCACTGCCAGCTTGCCGAATTGGGTGCCCCAGTCGCCAATATGATTGATGCTTATAACATTATATCCAAGCCGCTCATATATCCTTTTCAGCGCTGCGCCTATAACAGTCGAACGCAGATGTTGGATGCCCATTGGTTTGGCTATGTTTGGTGATGAATACTCAACAATTACATTTTTACCCTTGCCTATATCCAAACTGCCGTATTTATTTTCCTCGGTAAAAATCTGATGGATGATATGTTTTATAACAGCCTGCTTATTAAGCGTGAAATTCAAGTAAGGTCCTTTTGCGGAAACCGACTCGATATATTCACCAACCGGAATTTTTTCAGCCAGTTCGGAAGCGATTGAAGGCGGCGCCTTTTTATATGTTTTAGCCAATTGAAAACAGGGCCAGCCATAATCTCCCCAGCTTCCATCGGGGGGAACTTCGATGGTTTTTTCGATTTCAGACAAAGACAGTTTGGTTATACCTGAAATAATCCCGCATATATGTTTTTTAAACGGGTTCAATTATAATATTCTCCACGGCAGATAATGGTAGCCGGTCCGGTTTGATTTATCGTATTAGCCGACATATCCCAGGCAAGCTCAAGGTTTCCGCCGCTCATTACAGCAACTGCTTTTTTCTGAAGTATATTGCGCATAACGCCAACAGCCAAACATGCCGCCGCCCCGCTTCCGCAGGCAGAGGTAGCCCCCGAGCCTCTCTCGTATGTTTTAATTTTAAAACGCTTTGAATTAATTATCTTTAAAAAATTAACATTAATTCCCCGTGAAAACATCTTATCCTCGCTGATGCCCCGAGCTAATTTTGGCCAATCGAACTCGAAGCTTTTCACAAATACTACGGCATGAGGATTGCCCATACTGACGCAATCGTAAGTTAATTGTTTTCCGCTGTATTCCATTAGCGGGATATCAAAAGCGAGACTTGAATTATTTCCTATGCCAACTTCACTGGATTTAAAATCCGGCGAACCCATGGAAGTGTTTACTATCGCTTTATTTGCTTTAGATGAGATAATTTTGGCGGGGAACTCGCCGGCAGATGTAGCTAATGTGAATTTTTTCCGGTTGGGATAAGAAGCTCGCTTCAAAAACAGCGCCGCCATTCGCAAACCATTGCCGCACATCTCCGCCTCGGAACCGTCAAGATTGAATATACGCATAACGAATGGTTCAACTGTGGAATCAACAATGATAAGACCATCGGCGCCAATACCTTTATCCTTATCGGAAACAGCGCAGGCTAATTTCCGCAGGTTCAGTTTTTTAATATACTTAGCTTCAGCAAATATATAACAATTGCCGAAGCCTTCCATTTTTATAAAAGGCAACATCATTTTATAATTAATCTTAATTAAAGCAAGCTTGAATGGCTTAACTTACTGATGCGACAACATCAGCCAAACGTTTTATCCCTAATTCTATATTTTCCTCCGTAGCATTACAAAAATTCAGCCGCATGGTGGAATCATCCTGCTTCTCGCTGTAAAAGAATTTGCCTGGCACATAAGCAACGCCTGCCTCGATAGCTTTCGGAAGCATATCCGTAGCGCTGATATTATCAGGCAATTTAATCCAGAGGAACAAGCCGCCCTCGGGAGTCGTCCAAGATACTTTATCGCTAAAATATTTTTTTAGCATATCTATCATGAAATTGCGCCTTTTGCCGTATTCTTTTTTAATTATTTCAATATGCGTATCCAGATGACCGGCGGCGATAAAATCAGCGACTACATACTGACAGAAGGTGTTGGTATGAAGGTCGATTGCCTGTTTCATTCGTTCGATTATTAATCTTAACTGGGGGTTTGAGGCAATCCAGGCTATGCGCAATCCAGGTGAAATCAATTTAGAAAATGTTCCCAACTCTATTACCAGTTCCTTGCCGATTGATTTTAGCGAGGGAACTTCCTTGCCGGCAAAACGGATTTCGCCATAAGGATTGTCATCAACAATCGGACAATTATACTTACGGGCAACTTCGACAACTTGTTCCCGACGCTTTTTAGTAAGAGTAATGCCGGTAGGATTCTGAAAAGTGGCGACCAAGTAAATAAAACGCGGTTTATGCTTAATAATTTTATTCTCTAAATCTTCCGGTATGATGCCATCGCTGTCAGTTTCGATAGATACATATTTTGCGCTAAAGAAGGAAAAAGCCTGCAAAGCGCCTAAGTAAGTTGGTGTTTCTGTTAGAACAACTGCGCCCGGTTCAATGAAAATTCTGGCAATAACATCCAATCCCTGCTGTGAACCGCCTGTAATCTGTATATCATCGATTGAGACATCAACTCCTTGAGCATTATATCTCTTAACAATTTGTTCCTGCAATAAACTTACGCCTGCTGTGAGAGAATACTGAAGCGCATTTGTGCCATTATTTTGGATAACATTAATACAGGATTGTTTAATTTTTTCCAGGGGAAATAAATCCGGGGCTGGCAAACCGCCGCCAAAATTAACAATTCCCGGTTTGGATGAATCCTTAAGTATTTCTCTTATAATCGAACTTTTTTGTCGTTTGGCGGCCTGCGAAAACTGCCATCCCTTAACAATATTTTCAACCTGCGCTGTATTACCCATATCTACACCTGCTTGAAAGAGTAAACGTTTCATATTACTTCAAGGTCAAGAATAATCAAAAGCGACTGCCAGAGCAAGCGAAAACAATCACTAAATTTAAAAGTTAATTGCCAATAATTATTGAGAATACAAAACTGTTTAATAATGATAAATATTAAAACCTTAATAAAAACAGGATTTATATTGCGAAAAAACTAATAATTAAATATAATTGTAAGTTATATTTTGATTTTTTTGGAGTAGATTTATGGGATTAATTGGCGATAATTTAAAAATAGTAAATGCTCAAATTGCCGACGCCTGCTATAAATTCGGCCGGCGAAGAGAAGATATCATGCTGGTTGGAATCAGCAAAACCAAAGGCGTTGATGTTATAAAAGAGGCTTGTCAGGCAGGTTTGACGCATCTCGGCGAAAACAGGATTCAGGAAGCATCGGAGAAAATCCCGATAATCGGCGAGGGACCTGTATGGCACATGGTTGGTCATCTGCAGTCAAATAAAGCTAAGAAGGCAGTCGGATTATTCGATATAATCGAATCGATTGACAGTTTAAAGCTGGCCAAAGTAATAGGCGACGAGTGCGCTAAAATTGGCAAAAAAATGAAAATCCTGCTTGAGGTAAACTCATCCGGCGAAGCCTCCAAATACGGTTTGCAGCCGGGGGATGTTTTAGCATTTGCCGTAGAAATAAATAAGCTTGAAAATCTGGAGCTTTCGGGATTAATGACAGTAGGACCATTTACAAATAACCTGGAACAGATTGATAAATCGTTTGATTTAACACAGAAATTGTATAAGCAGATGCAGGATAAATTTGGCGCTAAAATTTCGATTCTATCAATGGGTATGTCATCCGATTTTGAGCGGGCTATAAAGTATGGTAATACCGAACTTAGAATCGGCACAGCCATATTTGGAGCGCGAAACGTAATTATTTAGTTAATTAAATGTGATTTAAAGGAGAGCTTATGAAAATCACGCCTTTAGATATTAAAAAGCAGGAATTCGAGACCAGATTTCGCGGTTTCGATAAAACGGAAGTGGCTTCATTTCTGGAGATGGTTTCAGAGGAAGTTGAAAACCTCATCCGTGAAAACATGGAGCTTAAAGAAAAGCTCAAAAGAGCTTCCGATAAGCTGACTAATTATACGAAAATAGAAGCAGCGCTTCAAAATACGCTGGTAGCGACACAGGAATCTGCCGAGCAGATGAAAGTTGCGGCGGAGGAAAAAGCCGAGTTGATTGTTCGCGAGGCTAACAGCCGAGCGGATAAAATAGTCGATGATATTTATGAGAAAATCACAGATTTAAGACGAGAATATTCATCACTAAAAAATCAAAAGGCCGCTTTTTTAGTTAATTTTCGCTCCTTGCTCGATTCGCAGCTAAATCTCCTGGGGATGATGGAAAAGCAAGCCGCACAAATAGATAGAGCTTTGATTATTAAGAAAAAAGCCGAATTGACTGATTCTGATGTTGACAAGGTAGTCGAGGAATTTACTAAGGATAATGAGCCGATTTCTGACAGGAAAATTGATGTCCAGAAGGCTGTTAAAGATAACAAATAGAACCAACTTACGGAGGATACAATGGAAAATCTTAAACAAATGATTGATGATGCTGTAAAATTCATTCGCACAAAAACTGATGAATCTCCCAAAATTGGCATTATACTCGGTACCGGATTGGGCGGCTTGGCTAAGACTATCAAAAGAGATGTTGAAGTTCCTTATGACCAGATTCCACATTTTCCCGTCTCTACGGTTGAGAGTCATGCCGGCAGACTGCTGTTTGGCTCGGTTGCAGGTAAAAGAGTTGTGGCGATGGAAGGTCGTTTTCATTTTTACGAGGGATATTCATTCAAGCAGGTAACATTCCCTGTCAGAGTCATGAAAGCTTTGGGAATAGAAATATTAGTCGTCTCGAATGCGGCTGGTGGAATGAACCCTCAATTCTCCAAAGGCGAAATTTGTTTGATTACCGACCATATTAATTTTCAGGGACATAATCCGCTAATTGGCAAAAACGATGATGATATAGGTCCCCGTTTTCCAGATATGTATAATTGTTATGATAAAGACCTTCGGGAAATCGCCATCAAGACGGCGCTTGATGAAAACATTACTCTTCATCGGGGCGTCTATGTAGGTGTTACCGGCCCAAATCTCGAAACAGCGGCTGAGTATCGTTTTCTGCGGATTATCGGCGGCGATCTCGTTGGCATGTCATCGGTACCGGAGGTGATAGCGGCTCGTCATCAGGGCACAAAGGTTGTTGCATTTTCGGTTGTTACCGATATGGGGCTGCCGGATGCTCTTGAACCATGTTCGCACCAGAAAATTGTTGCCGCAGCAGAAATCGCCGAGCCGAAACTTTCGAAACTAATAGAGAAAACCGTGGAGCGGATGTAGTGTTTCGACAATATGATAAAAGCTTCAATCTGCCAAAACTCGAGGAAGATATCCTTAAGTTCTGGGATGATAACGACATATTCAAAAAGACAATGAAACTGCGCGAAAGCGGCAGGCGCTATGTTTTCTATGAAGGACCGCCATCGGCAAACGGTCTGCCCGGCATCCATCATGCCTTGTCCAGAACAGTTAAAGATTCCATTTGCCGGTACAAAACGATGCAGGACTGCTTTATCGAACGAAAAGCCGGTTGGGATACGCATGGTCTGCCGGTTGAGCTGGGAGTTGAAAAACAACTTGGGTTTGTGTCTAAGGACGAAATTGAAAAGTACGGCATCGGCAAATTTAACCGGAAATGCCGAGAATCTGTTTTTAAATACAAAACCGAATGGGATGAATTCACTCGTAAGATAGGCTTTTGGCTCGATTTGAATAATCCATATATGACCTATACGAATGAATATATCGAATCGGTGTGGTGGATTTTGAAAAAATTTCACGATGAGAATCTTCTTTATAAAGGCTATAAAATCCTTCCCTGGTGTCCCCGATGCGGCACTGCATTGTCCTCACATGAGGTTGCTCAGGGTTATGAGGAAGTTGCCGACCCATCGATTTACGTTAAAATAAAGCTTAAGGATTCCCCCGATACTTATTTCCTTGTTTGGACAACTACGCCATGGACATTAATATCAAATGCGGCGGTAGCTTTATCAGCTGAGGAAAAGTATGTTACCATTAAACATGACGGCCAAAAGCTTATCCTTGCCGCCGCCCGTTTGTCGGTTATTGAGGGCGAATATGAAGTTATAGATGAAAAGCCGGGACGCGATTACGAATATACGGAATATGAGCCATTATTCCCATATATGGCTGATGTCGCCGAGAAAGCTTATATTGCAGTCATGGCAGATTTTGTTACAATGGAGGATGGCACCGGAATAGTCCATATTGCGCCGGCTTTCGGCGCGGATGACTATAATGTCGGGCAAAAGTATGGCATAACTGTTCTTCAGGCAGTTGATACTGCCGGTAATTTTATCGACAAAATAACTCCTTGGGCAGGGAAATTCGTAAAGAAAGCCGACCCGAAAATCACCCAAGATTTAAAGCAAAGAAACCTGTTGTATAAAGAAGAAAAATATACTCATACATATCCTTTCTGCTGGCGATGCAAAACCCCGCTTTTGTATTACGCCAGAAGTTCATGGTTTATCAGAACGACCTCATATAAAGACAAGATGATTGAGGCCAATAATAAAATCGAGTGGTATCCGCCGGAAATAGGTTCCGGCAGACTTGGCGAATGGCTCGAAAATAACATCGATTGGGCCTTATCGCGGGAACGCTACTGGGGCACGCCTTTGCCAATTTGGATATGTGAATCATGCGGTAAAGAGATTGCTGTCGGCAGTATCGATCAATTGACCGAAATGGCAATTAATATGCCCGATGAGTTAGACCTTCACCGGCCGGTAGTTGACAATATCAAGCTGAGATGTCCCGGTTGCGGCAAAGAGGCCAGCCGAGTTCCAGAGGTTATTGACGGCTGGTTTGATTCCGGGTCTATGCCTTATGCACAGATGCATTATCCGTTTGAGAATAAAGATGAATTTGAGGAAAAATATTTCCCAACCGAATTTATCGCCGAGGGCCTCGACCAGACGCGCGGCTGGTTTTATGTGATGCTGGCTATCAGTGTGTTTTTCTCGGGACGTTCAAGCTATAAGCGGTGTATTGTCAATAATATGGTTCTCGATAAAAACGGCAAGAAAATGTCTAAAAGCTTAGGCAATGTTGGCAACCCCAAAGAGCTTATCGCTAAATACGGCGCTGATGTTCTCAGGTGGTATCTGGTAAATGGTTCGCAAATCTGGCTTCCCAAGCGTTTTGATGATAAAGGCGTGCTTGAGGTGTTGAGAAAATTCTTCTCGACCCTGCAAAACAGCTACTCATTCTTTGCCTTGTATGCAGATTTGGATAAATTCGACCCGTCTATTGATAGACCCGATAGTTTTCCCCTTATCGATACCTGGCTAAGCTCGCGTTTGAATGGGCTAATCAAAGAATGCACAGAGGCTTATGAGGATTTCGATTTGACCCGCGCCTCAAGGCTAATCTCAACATTTGTTGTCGACGAGTTGTCGAATTGGTGGATTAAACGAAGTCGTAAACGCTTCTGGGGCGCCAAAATGAGTGATGATAAACTGGCGGCATATCACGTTCTTTTTGATTCGCTGATTACAGTCTGCAAACTTATGGCTCCAATATCGCCGTTCATGTCGGAGGATATTTACCGTCGATTAACGGAATCATTTGAAGGGTTTAGTGAATCGGTTCATCATTGCGATTTCCCAATTGCAGACGAAGCATTAATAGATAATAAACTCGATTATGTTATGGAAACTGCTATTGATATAGTTCATCTTGGCCGAGCCGCTCGCAAGCAAGCCAATATCAAAGTGCGTCAGCCGCTTTCTCGACTGGTAGTTATGAATGATACCGGCAAAGCGCCAGCCGGTTTGGAAAATCTGTTTCGGGTGATTTTAGAGGAAATAAATGTAAAAGAAATTGAATTTATAAATGATGGCAGTAAATACATCACTTTTATAGCCGAACCGCTGTTTAACCGGATTGGACCAAAATACGGCAAACTTGCCTCAAAGGTGGCTGAAATAGTTAAGTCGTTAACATATAATCAGATACTCCAGATTCAAGAAAAAGGTTCGCTAAAAATTATAGTTGATGACAGCGAATATTTGTTGACCTTAGATGAGATAACTGTTAAAGTAGTAGCTGAAGAAGGGTATGCGGCCGCGGTAGACAATCGACTTAAGGCTGCCATAGACCTGACAATGACTGAGGAATTGTTAGCCGAGGGATTTGCCCGAGAACTAATTAACAAAATTCAAAATATGCGGAGGGATTCAGGCTTTGAGGTTACCGACCGGATCAAACTTGGAGTTTCGCATTCGGAACAATGCAGTAAAGCGATTGATTTATTTGGCGATTATATTAAAAACGAAACTTTGACTGTTGAATTGGACAACAACACTGATCGCGGCACGGGAAAAGAATGGAACATTAATGGAGTAGTTACATTAATAGCAATAGAGAAATTGTAAACGGCAATATTGGAGTTTTGCTGTGAAAAAATCAGAACAAAAAAAATACGAGAAGCTTCTCCTTGCGAAACGGAATCAGCTTATCAAAGAGATGGGACTATTGAAAAAAGATACTTTTAATGCTACATTAAAAGAAAATACCGGCGACCTGTCTTCCTACTCCTATCATATGGCTGACCAGGGAACTGATGCCATGGAGCGCGAAAAAGCCTTTATGTTTGCCTCGAAATCGGGACGTTTACTGCATCATATCGATGAGGCCTTAAGACGTCTGCGAAGCGGCAAATTTGGCAAGTGCGTTGAGTGCGGCAATCCTATTGATGCCGCTCGGCTTGAGGCTGTTCCCCATGCCAGAATGTGTATAAAATGCAAGGAAGCTGAGGAGTTGCGCAAAGCTCGTGATAAATAAACAGAGACCTTATCTGGTCGTTGTTTTTATAGTTGTTTTTTTTGACCAGTTAAGCAAATGTATTATCCATTCCACTTTTTTTCTTGGCGAATCAAAGCAGGTTGTAGGCGATTTGATTCGCTTTACTTTTATTTTCAATCCCGGCGGCGCTTTCGGCATCACTTTCGGCAGTTATTGGGTATACACCATTTTATCATTAGCGGCAGTAATTGCGGTTATAGCATATTTTTTCAAAGCTGATAAACAACCCAAATTTATTAAGCTATGTCTTGCGCTGGTTGTTGGCGGCGCCGCGGGAAATATGATAGACCGCCTTATATATCGCAAAGTCATTGATTTTATAGATATAGATATTATGGATATAATTATACCGCCCTTTTCATTTCTGTCATTCGATTTTAGCGGACTTGCGATATCCAGATGGTATACTTTCAATATTGCTGATGCGGCTATAACAATCGGTTTGTTTGGCATATTAATTTTCCTCATATTTTTTCATCAATCGAAACAGGAAATAATAACAGCCGATGAAACGGAACCTATCCCGGATGAACGCCCCCATACTTAAAATAGTAGTTGGCGGCAATGAAAGCGGACTGCGTCTTGATGTTTTTTGTACCCGCAAAATCGAGGGTTATTCACGAAGTCATTTCACCAAGCTTGCCGCTGGCGGATATATAAAATTAGACGACAAAACAATTAAGCCTTCCTATAAAGTTAAAGCCAATGAGTTATTTATCGTTCAGATGGCCGCTCCGCCTCCAATTGAGGCTCAATCGGAAAACATTCCTTTGGATATTCGCTATGAAGATGACTATCTTTTAATTGTCAACAAACCATCCGGGATGGTTTGTCATCCGGCGGCGGGAAATTATAGCGGCACTTTAATCAATGGCCTGCTGTATTATCTGTCGAATATGAAAGAATTCTCCGATAGAATTCGCCCGGGGCTGGTTCACCGCCTTGACAAAGACACTTCCGGGTTGTTAGTTATTGCTAAGGATGAGCAAACGCTGGCGTTATTGCAAAAAATGATGAGAAAGCGTTTAATAGAGCGTAAGTATCAAGCCCTTGTCTGGGGCAGGATGCCAAATGTTGAGGGAACTATCGACTTGCCGTTAGGAAGATCGCCAAGCGACCGCAAAAAGATGAGAGTTTATGGAACGAAAAACCGCGAATCGGTAACACATTATAAAGTCATCAAAACTTATGCGATAGCTGAACTGTTGTCTGTGAAGCTGCAAACAGGCAGGACCCATCAGATAAGAGTACACATGTCATATTTCGGCAACCCGGTAGTGGGGGATTCAACTTATGGCGGACGGTTGAAAGCGGTCATAAGATTTACCGGCAGTAAAAAGCGGCTGGCGCTGGCATTGCTGCGTGAACTAAATAGTCAGGCTTTGCATGCCTACAGCTTGGCGTTAGAACATCCCATAACGAAAGAGCAAGTAAGTATTACCAGCGATATTCCAAGTGATATGCAAAAAGCAATCGAGATTTTGGAACAAACAGCAGTAAAAATGTGAAGCATGAAAAATATTATTTTACAACTGATAAAGGTTCTTATTGATTTTTTTGGAGCCTCAAAAAGATGGTCGGAAAAAAGAGTTGGGAATACGCCGAACATCGATTCGGTTACCAGAAGATATCATTTATAAAGAAATAAATTAAGGAGAAGTTATGGATATAGAAGCTATTGAAATAGCAATGCCGGATGGATGCAATGTTATTTTCGGGCAGTCGCATTTTATCAAAACAGCCGAGAGTCTTTATGAGGCGATGGTTAATGGCAGTCCCGGCGTAAAATTTGGGCTTGCTTTCTCGGAGGCATCGCAGGAATGTCTTATTCGCACTGAGGGCAGCGATGATGAGCTAATAAAGCTGTCTGCCGAGGCGCTTATGAATATCGGCTGCGGTCATAGTTTTATTATCTATTTGAAGGATGCTTTTCCTATCAACTTTCTGCCGGCGATTAAAAATGTCCCGGAGGTGGTCGGGATTTTCTGCGCCACAGCCAATCCGCTTCAGGTTGTGATTGCCCGCAGCAAACAAGGCGGCGCCGTTTTAGGCGTTATAGATGGATTAGCTCCGAAGGGCATTGAGGAAGAACACCATAGGCAGGCGCGCAAGAAATTCCTTCGCGATATTGGATATAAGCTTTGATTGAATTAAACGGCGGCATCAGGTTTGGCGAATCGATAGCGCTCGACCCGACGCGCATACAGCCATCGGCGGTAGTCAGTCATGCGCATTCAGACCATCTCAAGAGGCATAAGACAATTTACGCTTCTCAGCCAACGCTTGATTTTTCCAAGCTGAGTGTTGGCGAGTTTAAAGGCATCCCGTTGAAATATGGCAAAACCTATAGATTTGATGGCTGTGTGATGCGTACCGAACCGGCAGGGCATATTTTAGGGTCGGCGCAGTGCATAGTCGATTATATGGGATGCCGGACTGTCTATACCGGCGATTTTAAATTAAGCCCAAACGATACCTGCGCGCCAGCTGAAATTCATGAATGCGATATACTTTTCATCGATACGACATTTGGCAAAAAAATATTTGAATTCCCGGACTATAGCTATATCAAGCAGCGTTTGCTGGAGTTTGTCGAGGCAAGTATTTATAACGGATATATCCCGATAGTATTCGCCTATAACCTCGGCAAGGCGCAGGAGGCGATGAAGATACTTGGCGATGCCGGTTATCATACTTATGCATCAAGCCAGGCTTGCGCCTATGCCGACATCCACTGCAATCACGGCGTCGATATAGTTAATTACAGCCTGCTCGATGATAAATATCCCGAAAACGGCGCAATTATTCTGCCGCCATCGTACAAGCTTTATAATGAGTTGTTTCCGAAATATAAGAAGCGAACCTGTTTTATTTCCGGCTGGGCGCTGCATCGAGGTTATATCCATACTCGCTATTTTGATGAATATATCCCGCTATCCGATCATGCCTCTTATAGCGATTTAATCCGCTATGTGGAAACAGCCAAGCCTGACAAGATATATTGCCTTTTCGGTTTTGGTGATATTGTCGAGGACTTGAAGCATAGCGGTTTCAATGCCGTCAAAGTTACCATGGCTAACCGCAAGGGCATCGACCGGTATGTGTTAAAACAACCGGGTTTGTTTAATCGACGAATAGAGTGATTGTAAAACTTCGGATAAGGCGAACTCGTCTGCTGCGAAGCTGGGGCATCTGCCGCGGCGGATGCTGCCCACATCGTCAGGAAAGGGTTCCTGACGACGCAGGAATATACATCAGCGCGTAGGGGCGTCCGCCATTGGCGGATACGCCCTCTTTCTTATTATTCCCCTCTTGAGAGGGGTTAGGGGTGTGTTTTTAATGCTATATATTCAATATAATTCCGAATAACTTTTTAATTTATTGGTAATTCAACTGTAAAATCTGAGATAATATGTTTGATTAATCT
>JAGGSN010000071.1 GCA_021159005.1 Candidatus Zixiibacteriota bacterium
CTAAGGAGACTTGACAGAGGAAAAAGAAACAATAACACGAAACCCCAACTTGTCGAACGTGTTATCAGGGTTGTACATGACTCGGAACGCAACACGGCTGAACCTATCGAAGTTGCCCCATGAACCGCCGCGCAAAATACGCGCTATCCCGGATGATGAACCTTTCGGGTTTGTTGCACTTGATGACGAATAACTTCCATACCAGTCCCAGCACCATTCCCATACATTGCCGGTCATGTCATATATGCCAAGTTCATTTGGTCTCTTTAATCCTACCTTGTGCGTTTTCTTTTTTGAATTATCATTATACCAGGCAACTTCTTTTATGTTGTCGCTCCCGCTGTACTTGTATCCCTGTGATTTATTGCCCCCCCGAGCCGCATATTCCCATTCCGCCTCTGTTGGCAGACGGTAGCCATTAGCATCGAAATTGCAGGCTACTAACCACTTCAATTTATCATAATCTGATTTGTTGTTAGTGTCATTTTTGCTCTTGTTTATTATGTAACAAGGTGTTAATCCCTCTTTTATACTCTTATTATTGCAAAACTCCACAGCATCATACCAGCTAACTTTTTCGACCGGTAAATCGTCGCCTTTGAATTTTGATGGATTATTACCCATAATCTCTTTCCATTCCCGCTGAGTTACTTCGTATTTGCCAATATAGAAACTGCTAAGAGTAACTTTATGTGCTGGTTTTTCATCATTGTCGCTTTTTCCTTTGCTTCGACCCATGGTAAATGTGCCGCCCTCGACGAAAATCATGTTTTGGATGATATCGGAGCCTTCAATTAGAATTATGTTTTTCTTTAGCTTTTCGTCTGCTTTAATAGTAAAAGATTCTTTATATGTTTTGTGTTTATCGGCTTTTACAATAAGTTTATATTCCCCTATCGGTACATCCGAAAATATCTTCTTGCCTGTCGATGTATAATACTCTCCGGCATCGCCCTTAAGCTCAATATTAGCATCAAAGGGAGTAACTACAACCTGTATTGTACCGGTCTGTATATCGGGATAAAGATCAACAGTTAATGTATCGCCTTTTTTAAGAGTAAGCCGCTTGTTGACAGGTTCGGCTTTGGGCATTCTGACCTCAACTGTTACCCGGCTGGGTTCAAGTCGTATATCATTCAATTGAGTTAACTCTTTACCATCAAGGTAAACCGTGGCGTTCTTATGCGTTTTGATTGACAGCATAGCAAAATTTACTTTGCTGATTAGGCCTACCTTTTCAGCTTTCCCCCGCTGAAGCTGAACTTCAA
>JAGGSN010000072.1 GCA_021159005.1 Candidatus Zixiibacteriota bacterium
GTAGACGCTCCAAGGTAAACATCTCCGAATTTCACCATTGAATTAAATTCGTAATCAATGTACTGAGTTGTAGCCCTTGCCTGCAAAGCATGATCCAAAACAAACATACAAGAACTGTACGGTACGAAAGAGGCCGTAATATCCGCTGTTGGTGTAGGAGCGTATCCGTTCATATCGGCCATTATCGTATTTTCCCCCTCACATGCCTCAGTATCGAACTTGTAAAGCAATCAATGCTTGATGTCATAGTAGGAGTCGGAACTGTACCTGTAAGTATTATGGTGTCGTTTGCCAACGACGCATAAAAACGGACAAGGTCACCAGGTATAGGCACTCTGCCAGACAAAGTAACAACCTGCCCAGTCAATGCCACCATGGTACAATACGGACAAGGCGACCTTCCAAAAATAGAGGCAACATTCCCAACGGTAACTTCAAATAATCCGGTCGGAGTCGGGACTTTACCAGATATAACTGTAATATTCTCTGTATCACCTATACAGGTAATAAGGGGAACCGGCACCCGGCCATATATAGTAGCAAGATGGTGGGTATCAGCTACTACATTACATGTTGGAACAGGAAAGTCTCCGCTAAAACTAAGACCGATTCGCATTGAGCAGGTCGGGCACGGAGCGCTGGCTATAATTGATGGGTCCCTGCCGCTGTAAGCTATACAGGTAAATCCGGGGGCCGGGCAATAGCCTTCTATTATCCTGCCGATTCTAAAACTTGCAGTTGGAATCGGTGGAGAAGCTTCGATGCGAGCATACCTGAAAACAGCCATCGCTTCGCATGTTGGTGTGGGGCAGACGCTATCTATTTGTGCATAGTTGAAGCAATGATCACATGACAATACTGTTTTTGCTGATAATGCATCAACCGAAAACTCGACTAAGGTACTTCCAGCCAAATTTGATGCTCCAGATAAGATGCATGGCGATATTTCAATTTGAGATGTTGCGCTATTCGATGTTACAGACACAAAGGCTTCATCTAAATCAATATAGCCTGGATATATCTCTCCAACAGATAAATCACAAGAAGTTTTAAGCGGAACTGTTGGACTTTCTAAAGCAAAAAAACCATCAGGAGGAGAATATGACTGATCGGATAACGAGAATCTTGCCGTCATTTGATCATTGTAACGGCGCATCGAAATCATAGGGAACCATGGACCGGCTGCTATTCCACTATATGCCTCGCCAGTCCCCGTAGCAGGATTACCCCCTGCTTGCCACACACCATTCTTAGACCACCATATTTTGCGAGCATCAAGGTCTAAAGCTATGCCAATTATGTCGCCTTCTGTATATGTGTCCCCATAGCTAACACCATTACCGTCAAAATATTTTCTACCATAATTGCCCTGGTAACAATAACTATTAGCACTACTACCAATATAATTATTGAGATCCTGTGATGAATTTCCGATACCAACATATATTATGTTAGAAGGTGGAAGGCTATAATCCCTATTTATATAAACTTCCCAGTACCATTTCCCGCTATCCGCCGAATCTATAGCACGCAAGCCAGAATGTTCATCGCTTCCTGTCTGCGTAACCGTGAGATCACCATTAGACAAGCTTATCCTATCAGACTTGTCATCTGGATTCCACGTTATTATATGAGGACTTGTGCCACTACTTGGGCAAGCAAATTCAAATCGAGTGCTTGCGCTCAGACTGCTGATTGCACCAAATGGCGAAGGGCAAGTAACTTCTGCCATGATTTACAATATCCCTTTACGTGGTATCTATTTTAATGTCTTTTATTACAAATGCGCTTCCGTTGGGTATAGTATAATCTACTCCATAATCTATGCATCCGACTACTGTCGCTATTTCTTTAATGGAGAAATTATCAAAATCACCGGCTGCCGCTGCATTGGTCTTTGAATAAATTCGGAGTTCATCAGTAGCGGCATAGTCTTCGTCGGCTACAAAATCAATATACTGATCTGTACCCGCGACAGCATCACCTAACACCTGCAAGGCTGTACCGTTTAGTTTAAACTCAAACCCAGCCGTGGACTCTGAATAGTCATACTGCAACCTATATCGACCTCCGGCTACCAATGATGTCCCAATATCGGTAAAGGTAATTTTACAATACTGACCGATCGCAGAAGCGACAAGACTCATGTCAGTAGTTTTATCAAACGATCCACCAAGATCAACATTAACCCAACTGCTCGTACCTGCCGTGAATGTCCGATCTTCTTCAGTAGTGAAAAATTCAGTATCATCGAGAGACGAAAAGTCAAGA
>JAGGSN010000073.1 GCA_021159005.1 Candidatus Zixiibacteriota bacterium
CTAAGTATTATCTTAAACCCGGCAAAATTGGATGGTATGGCGGCGCAGAAGTAGGCTTTCATATTCGTTCATGGACTTTTAAAGTAACAGACCCCCAATATCAGAGCTATTTGTGGGACGGTTCTTCAAGCTCTACTGATTTCAGTATTTCTCCTATGGGCGGTTATGAATCGTCGATGGGTGAATCTGGAATGAGATGGAGCGTCTCCGGCATATTAGCTTGGGCTGGTGATGTATATATTGGCGTTCGGGTTGGTTTAATCTATCCTCTTGGCCAGGGACAGAAAACAGTCGAAACTCCCGATGATGCTATGAACATAGAAGACACGGTTTACGATTTCGCCGGCGTTAATTAAATAACAATACGTAAGGGCGTCCGCCTCAGGCGGACACCCTTTGGTTACCAAGCAGTGCTTGGTAACCAGAGAGCTAATACGCAGGGGTATCGACCTCAGACAGATATGCCCTCATGGTTACCAAGCGGCGCTTGGTAACCAGAGGGGATGTGGTTGTAGAATCAATCAAACCCCCATTTATCCTTGACAGAAACTAAATCATATTCTACAATAGCCGCATGTTAAAAGTCTGGCGAATTTTAATTGTACTTATATCACTACTTGCAATATCAAACGCAAATGCCGCTATAGATATTACCATATCCGACCAGCCCAACGATAACGGTCGGGTACTGATAATCAATTGGAACATTCTCAATTTGGAAACAGATATTTCGGATTTCGGCTATCGTTATACGCTTCAGAGGGCAACAACGCCGGCTGGTTCATTTACTGATATATTTGATATTGTCGATGATAAAGGCTCGAAAACCGATAGCGATCTCGATAACAATATCAGCTATTATTACAGGATAAAAATCGCCGCCGCAGCCGGCGAAACATTCTCTGCTTCTCAAGGTCCATTCAGCCCGAAACGCAGCTGGTTTCATACCGGACGGCTTAATGTGCTTATCGGATTATTAATTACCGGCATACTGGTTGGCGCGTTTATTCTCTGGGGCAAAAAAGGAGGCAGGTTATATACCAGACCTATCGCCGGCTTGAATGCCGTGGATGAGGCAATCGGACGGGCGACCGAGATGGGCAAGCCGATTCTCTATTCGGCGGGTCGAGGCACGATGCAGAGACCGGCTACGATTGCCAGCATGAATATACTCAGTTCGGTGATTGAAAAAGTTGCCAGCTACAACACGCCTTTGATATTTCCTAATAACGACCCGGTTACTATGGCTGTTGCTCAGGAGGTTGCCTATGAGGGATATGCCCGCGCCGGACATCCCGAAAATTATAAACCTGATAATATTTTCTTTGTTACCGATTCGCAATTTGGCTATGCCGCCGCAGTCGATGGCATCATGCTTCGCGAACGACCGGCAACCAACCTGTTTTTCGGCACCTTCGAGGCGGAATCGCTGATACTTGCCGAAACCGGCAACTCAATCGGTGCTATGCAGATTGCCGGCACCGACTCGTCAATCCAGATGTCATTCTTCATTGTCGCCTGCGATTATGTGCTAATCGGCGAGGAACTGTTTGCCGCCTCCGGCTACCTGTCTCAGGATTTGCAGGTTCTTGGAAGTTTGAAAGGCTCTGATTATACCAAGCTGATAATAATCGTTATTATAATAATAGGAGCGGTATTAGCTATAATAGGCAATGATATTTTTCTTGAGTGGCTAACTATAAGATAATATGAGAAGACAGATACCGACAATAATATGTTTCTGTTTCGGCGCCTTTATGCTGATACAGTTTTTTGCGCCCGCTTTAACCAGCGTCTATGAGACTGCTGTCGATTGGACTCAGACGATTTTTATATTCACCCTTTTTGTAGGTGTTGCCGGCATGATTAAATACCATGTTCAGAAAATCTCCCGTAAGGAATCGGGCTATGGCTACAATATAGTTACTATTGCCGGCGTGCTTGTGATGGCATTAAGCGGTTTGATCTGGGGCCGAGATGAGGGCACGCCTTTTGTCTGGATTTTCGACTATATGCAGGCGCCTATGCAGGCAACCGTATTTTCATTGCTGGCGTTCTTTGTAGCCTCGGCGGCATACCGCGGTTTCAAGGCTCGAAATACCGAGGCGTTCCTGCTATTATTAGCCGCCATACTGGTTATGATAGGCCGGGTGCCGCTTGGCGATTATATCTGGTCGTCTTTTCCCGAAATCGCCGACTGGATACTGACAGTCCCCTCAATGACTGCCAGACGGGGAATATTTATAGGCATAGGCCTGGGGACAATAGCCACATCATTGAGAGTTATTCTCGGAGTCGAACGAACATATCTGGGGAAAAGCTGATGTGCTGTTATAGAAGCAATTTATTTTTGTTAATAACTTCGCGTAGGGGCATATTGCATACGCCCCTTGATTACCAAACGATGTCCCAAAATACATTCATAGTCAGTTTAAATAGGCAGGAGTCGGAGATTCCTGCTCTACTTTTTTATTTTTTTATAGTTGCGGCAATAAGTAAAGCGCTCTTTATCGGATGTAAAACATGATGAATTTCTGGTATAAAATATCGGCAATAGACAGGCGGGTAATCTTTATCCTGATGTTTCTTTCGGTTGCCATACCGCTGATTTTCAATTTCAGCCTGCCTAATAAAATCACTCGTGAGGTAAAAGCGGCTTATGATTATATCGAGGAGCTTCCCGAAAGCTCTATAGTTCTGTTCTCGTTCGATCATGATGCCGCCACTCTGCCGGAGATGCAGCCGATGGCGACAGCGCTTTTGCATCATGTATTCAGCCGCCATCTCAAGGTAATAGGAACCGCTTTTCGCGCTGAGGGGGCAACTATCGGCAATAAGGCTTTCCATAAAGCCGGCAGCGAGTTTGGCTGTATCGAGGGCGAGGACTTCGTGTTTTTAGGTTACAGGCCGGAGTACAATTCCGGCATCCTGGGCATGGGTGAAAATATCGCTCGCGTATATCCCAAAGATTTTCGCGGCATACCGATCGAAGAAATTCCCTTGATGCAAAAGGTTTGCAACTATAACGATATAGGCTTAGTAATTTCGGTTTCGGATGACGACACACCCATTCACTGGATAAATTACGCCAATGCAAGATACCATCAAGCGGTTATCCCGGCGATTACCGCCGTTATGGCTACGACATTCTATCCTTTCATTCAGGAAAAGCAGATTGTCGGTATGATTCCGGGACTTAAAGCCGCCGCCGAATATGAACAGCTTATTAACAGGTCTGGCGATGCTTCCCTGGGAATGAGCGCGCAGAGTATCGCTCATTTCACAATTGTTATCTTTGTAATAATCGGCAACCTTGGATATTTCATGCTTAAAAGAAAGAGAAAGGCATAGCGATGGAAGCCGTAGGTATATGGGTCGCCGCTTTTCTGACTCTGGCATTATACTCGTTTTTATATCGCGACAACCCGTTTTACAGATTTGCCGAGCATCTTTTAGTGGGGATTTCGGTCGGCTTCCTGATAGTGATAGCTTTTAATGATACGGTAGTGCCGAAAATCTGGGACCCGCTGTTCGTTCACGGCAATTGGCTGGCGATTATTCCGGTAGTTCTCGGCCTTTTGATGTTTACCCGCTTTTCCTCGAAACATGCTTGGTTGTCTCGTCCGGCGCTGGCATTGTATATCGGTTTCGGAGCCGGCGTGTTTATACCGGCGAATATGCAGTCGTATATTCTGACTCAGATGAAAGCGACTATATCGCCATTTGCCCGACTCGCCTCGTTCGGGGATGTTCTTAACGCGGTGATAATCTTAGTGGGCTTGATAACGACATTGATTTATTTTTACTTTTCTAAAAAACATGAAGGAGCGTTTGGCATAGCGGCTAAAGCCGGTATTTATTTCTTGATGATATTTTTCGGCGCTACTTTCGGGTTTACTGTGATGGCTCGAATCTCATTATTGATAGGACGAACGACATTTCTATTAAGAGACTGGCTGCATTTGATGGAGTAATAAGCATGATTTGGAATGTAATCCTGTTTTCCTCTTGTTGTCAAGCGCTGCTTGGCAATAAGAGGAAGGGCGTATTGCAACACGTCCCTACGCGTGGTGCATATATTATCTTAATGCACTACTGTCCGGCTTTTTATCCGCCTTAGGCGGATGTTATACTCGATGTCATTCCCGCGAACGGGCTTGTTGAAAAACCCCTTGATTAATGCTATTGGATATAGTAAAGAATATCATGCAAACAAAAAAAGAACAAATACAAACCAGGATGATGCTTCTGCCGCCCTTGGAGCAGTTAATTCCTGAGGATCACCCTATTCGTCGTCTGAACAGGGTTTTGGATTTAAGTTTTATTCACGAGGCGGTGCGTGAGCATTATTGCCAGGACAATGGGCGACCCTCGATTGATCCGGAGGTAGTCATTCGCCTGTTTTTACTTCAGGCGATTGAGGGAATAGCCCATGTGCGGGACTTGATGCGGCAGGTGCAGGTAAACCTGGCGTATCGTTGGTTTATTGGGTATGATATTGATGAGAAGCTTCCGGATCATTCTACCTTATCGCGGGCTTTAGATCGTTTTGGGGTCGAGGTATTCGACGCTTTATTTGAGCAAAGCATTGCTCAATGTAAGGCTAAGGGCTTAATTGAGGGTAAGGTATTGCATGTTGATGCGACTACGATTAGAGCCGACCTTGACAAAAATCGTACGGGCAAGGATGATAGTCCTGATCCCGATGCTCAATTCGGTCATTTCCCTGATGGTACTATACAACCCGGCTATAAGCAGCAAACAGTAGTCGATGATAGTAATCGGGTTGTCGTAGGTTTGTCTGTTTCGCCGGCGAATTACACTGAGGGTTCTGACGCGATTGATGCTGTGGATCAAGCCGTAAAACAAATAGGTATAAGTCCGGATATTGTTTGTGCTGATTCAGCCTATGCCAGCGGGGAGAACAGTGCGGGTTTTGAGGAAAGAGATATTCGTTTTATCAGTCCGCCGCGTTTGCCTCGCAACGGCACCGGTACTCAGTATTTTACAATTGAAGATTTTACATATGATGAACAGCGGGATGTATTTATTTGTCCTGGGGGTCATATACTTAATAATGTCGGGAGGATGGCTGGTCATCCGGATCGCCGAAAATATCGAGGTTCATCTTTGGCCTGTAAACAATGTAAACTGAAATCGTGTTGTACTAAGGCCTCTCAGCGTTGTGTTAATGTAAGCATATATCATGCATCTTTAGTAAGGTTGCGAACGGATAGAAAAACCGAGGCTTTTAAGCAATTGTATCGATCACGGGCGCCGTCTGTTGAGGGCGTATTTGCAGAAGCCAAACAGTGGCATGGTCTCAGGCGGGCTTGGCGTCGTGGTCTGTCCAAAATGCGCGTTCAGTGCCTTTTGATCGCTGCCGTAATCAACCTTAAGAAGTTGATCGGCCTTTTTTGGCCTTGGAATGATTCCAATATGCTATATAATGTCGTCATACGCGCAATTATAGCCTTTTTGCGGGTAATACATCCCAATAAGTATAAATTGGTAATATGCGAAACAAACGTCCCAGAATAAAATTAATCACCCCTAAAACCGGGTTTTTCAACAAGCCCTTTCACGGGAATGACAATAAGTTGGATAATCATCGAATCAGAATCGGCTTCTATAATCTAATCATGAAATATTATACAAAACAAAAGGTGCAATGTCGATGTGTGTCGGAGTTGCCCAACGTCTTGTTGTTCTTTTGGTTGATAATTAAGCAAGTTTCGCTTGTTGGGTATTATTTAAAGAATTCTATGAAAAAGGCCGGACAGCAGTGATCTTAATGCTTAAGTTATTACTTTGCCAACAGTCTAAGGGCATAATCAATACGCCCCTACAGAAGGCAGTATATATTATTTTCATAGCATTGTTAATGGAAAAGATTGAGGTATAGGATGCATAGATATTTATCGTTTCTTTTCGCTTTGTTGCTAATACTGTCCTGCGGCGAAAAAGAATTGAAATATTGGGAACGAATTGAGCTAAGCGAGGGGTTAAGCCAAGCGCACATTCTTGATATTGCCTGCAAAGGGGATGAGGTTTTTGTATGCACTTACAGCGATGGCGCTTTTTTCTCGAAAGATAACGGCCAGACATGGCGGCAATTTAAAGCTGACACGGGGGATAGTTCCGGTTTATCTGCAGACTATATTATCAGCGGCGATTGGGATGATGACTATATCATACTGGCAACTCTTTGTGATGGCTTAAATGTATCCGATGATGGCGGCGATACATGGCAGCGGCTTGGCAATGATTTTTTGTGCGGCAAATCCGCTTTGCCCGTCAGTGTTATTATTGATGATGAATCAACTTATATCCCAAGCTCTGATGGGATTATTCATTTTAAAGATAAAATCACGCCGGATATGGAATATTCAGAGGATATATTTAAAACCATTGATAAAGGGCAAGGGCTGGCATCAGAATATATTTATGATCTGGTAATCCGGGATAATATGTTTTTTGCCGGTACGCTTCATGGTTTTTCATACTCTGTTGATAAAGGCAGCAACTGGATTAATTGTTCCCCTACCGGGTCATATACCGATGAAGGCGCGCCTGACTGCAAAGTTAAGACGGTTGCGGCGAATGAAAAATACTGGTATGCCGGCTGTGATAACGGCCTTTTCTATTCTGATGATAAAGGGCAGCATTGGGTAAATATCTCTCGCGGGCTGCCGTCAGTTTATATTCATGATATATTAATTGACCGCAAGGGGAAGCTCTGGGTGGCAACGTATAAAGGAATTGCTTTTACGGATAATGACGGCCAATCGTATAAAACTTTCGGCAAAACATCCGGTTTCTATGGCGATAATATAAACTGTTTGGCTCAATCGGGCGATGGTAATATCTTTGCCGGCACAAATTACGGGCTTTATAGAATGAAAGAAAAAATTCCGGCGCCTAATAATTACCCGACAGTGCAGGCTGAATTTGGTAAGCTTGAAAAACCGGCTCATCAATGGCTGATTAGGCCGGTATCTCCGAATGTAAATAATTATCTCGACCAGACTAATCTGTTTAGTTCAATAATCTGCGGCAGTTCAGCTAAGAATCAGGGATGCTTATATAATAATTCAGAAGGAGTGAAAGCTTTGGCTGTCGATTATGGCACTATTGTCTATACCAATAGAAAGATAGGACATGTTGTTTTGAAATGCGACACCCGGTATAAGAATTATTATGTATATGCGCATTATCATCACCTGAAAAAAGTTGCTCGCTGGATTGGGCAGAGAGTATCAAAGTATGATATTATAGGCCTTGTTGGCAGGAAAGGTAAAGCTGTCAGAGAATGTTTATACTTTGAGGTTTCGTTATCCAAAATGGATGATTCGAATGTTCCGAATGAACCGGTTAATCCTGAACTTTGGCAAAAGCCTTTGCCGGGATGCGGAACAATCGCCGGTATAATCGCTGATACTGCCGGCAATTTTATAAATGATGTGAAAATTTTTGGAGTGGAAAAACCAGCGCCGGCAGAAACTCCTTTCTCTTATGCGAAAAGCTACCATAGCTTGGCATATTCCAGTCCGGCATATAAGGAAAATTTTGTTATTGGCGATGTTCCTGCCGGCGATTACCTGTTGTGGGCGGTATATGATGGTGAAAAATATGCGATTAAAGCAAAAGTTGCCTCATTAAAAGTTGCGCAGGTGAAAATAATCATTGGCCAGTAAAAGTAAAACATGAGGTACTAATAGTTAAGATGAATCCTGCAAAAATTCTAATCGGCACATCAGGCTACTCGTTCGCTGATTGGATCGATATATTTTACCCGTCCGGTATCCCCAAAGGGAAAATGCTTGATTATTATAAAGAACATTTTCGAACAGTTGAAATAAATTCAACTTATTACCGTATTCCTCATCCGGCCGTGTTTTATAATATTCAGAAGAAAGTGCCTGATGATTTTGAGTTCATAATTAAAACTCATCATTCGTTTACTCATGATAGAAAAAACTTAAACACTAATTCGAAGCTGTTCAACGAAGCAGTCAAACCGGTTTATGAATCGGGAAAGCTGCATGGCTTGCTGGCTCAATTTCCATGGTCGTTTAAATTTTCATCTGCTAACCTTGCTTATCTTCTCGATGGTAAAAACTATTTTGGCGAGGTTCCGCTTTTTGTTGAATTCCGTCATGATAGCTGGGATAAACCGGAGGTGTACGCTTCGCTAAAAGACAACGAAATCGGGTTTTGCTGCGTGGATGAGCCTCAGCTTGAGCGTATGTTTCCTCCCAAAGGACTGGCAACAACGCGCATCGGATATGTGCGCTTTCATGGCCGCAACAAAATCGATTGGTGGCAGCCGAGAAAAGGCAGCGACCGCTATAATTATGATTATAAAAAAGAAGAACTTGCCGATTGGTTGAATGAAATAGAAAAATTGAGAAAGCAAACCGATAAGGTGTATTTATTTTTTAATAACTGCCATCATGGCCAGGCGGTTAAAAGCGCCAAGCTGATGTCTGAACTGCTGCAAATGGAACTATGAAAAGCAAGATAAAAAGATTCAGCGTTATAAAGATACTTGTCATAATAATTATGCTTTGGTGTGTCTCGGCGTCTTATTCATACTATGTGTCAGCTACGTCGTCCCCTTTTAATGCCGGTTATTTCCCGAACCACAATGAAAGTCTTGTTAGCTCATTTCTTAACAAGATAATTCCCGGCAGGCTCGGACTGAAAGCCAGAGCCGCTATCGCTGTTGATGCTGAAACGGGCGAGGTGATATTCTCGAAAAATAAGGATATGCAGTTATCGATTGCCAGCCTGACCAAGCTGGCAGCGTCTTTAGTGTTTCTAAGTACTAATCCCGATTTGCACCGCCCAATAGTTATTACTAAAGGGGATTTGAACGATTCTGGCCGGTCGAGGTTATATAACGGCGACCATATTACTCTTAATGATTGCCTTCACCTGTGCCTGATACGGTCTGATAATGCCGCTGTCAGAGCTTTAGTCAGGTCAACCGGTCTCGGAGAAGCGGAGTTTGTTTCATTGATGAATGACCTGGCCGACAGTTTAAACATGAATGATACTCATTTTGCCGACCCAACCGGCAGATATGCAAAAAACATGTCAACTGCCGCAGATTTAGTTAAACTTATTCAAGCGGCTTGTAATAATGAAATAATCGCCGATATTTCCTCGAAAAAGATATATCAATATAAGCCCTTCAATCGAAAATACACTACCACATTGTATAATACTAATCGTCTATTATTCAGCAAATGGAAAATAAATGGAGGCAAGACCGGTTATATCAGTCGCGCTGGCTACTGTCTTGCCATTGATGCTGATAACGGTTTTGGGAAACATGTTAATGCTGTGATACTTGGTTCGCCTTCAAATAACTATCGCTTCAGAGATGCTGAGCGTCTGCTGGCTTATGCTCTGAAAAATTGACCCGCAATATACCTTCATGTGTTAGTGATTGAATCCGTTACAATAAAATCCTTAATGAGAATATTATTTCAACAACAACATTCTCCGCGTTAAAATATTATTTCCGGAAGTCAAACGATAAAAATATATGCCGCTGGATACTCTGTCGCCATTTAAATTTGTTCCATCCCAAACAGCCTGATAACAGCCGGAGCTAAGCGAGCCTTTATAAAGCGTGTTAATCTTCTGTCCGGCAAGATTGTAAATATCAATTTCGACAATTCTTTCGCTATCAATAACATAATTAATAACAGTACCAGCATTAAAAGGATTGGGATAATTCTGCTTAAGGTAGATATTAACGGGCAATCCTGTTTCAACAACACTCGCTGGATTTTCCATATCAATTACATCTATTACGGCAGTCTGCAAAACTTCCTTAGTCTGGTCATCCTGAACCCAAACTACAAGGCGGCAGAATTGAAAGTTTAATGACTCCGGACAAGAAAATGATTGATTAAATTCCAGCGTATCATTAATAGAAATATTGAATTGAACGCCAAGCGTATCGGGAATTATATCCCGCATAGTATAGTTATGCCATAATATATTATTAGGCGCTTCATAATAGATACTGTCTTCCGTTAAGGCTATTCTTAGCTTGAGTTCCTGCCAGTTAAATAATTCATGGGCTATTATTATTATTTGCAGATTCCCAACCTTATCAGATTCGCGGAACTCGCCGCTTATGTCTATCTCAAGCGGTGAATCTGTCTCATAGCGGCTTGTTGTCATATATTCCCACGTATTATACTCAAAACCGCCCCTGATAACTCCGTCAATCCAGGCATAAGGAGTGTAGTAATAGCCATCGCCATGAGGAGGATAGTAGTATATCCTATTGGTATTTTCCGACATATTATAACAGTAAAATGGGTCATTTGGATAGTATTGGCCGGCATGATAGACTATTGGGATAAAATAATCAGGGTAATCTTGAAATAGCTGATTCAATGTCATGTCAGCCTCAAAACAGTTCAATTCATTTTCTGTTGATGTTTGCATCTCGACCAATACCAGTCTTTGAATAGCGTTTGTTTTGATAGTAATAATGAATATAAAGAACACAGCCAGCGTAGAGTAGTATCTAAGCAATTTCAAGCGGTTTCCTTTTGCATAAGGGTTCCAGACAATTAGGCAGCAATCTAATAATTTAGCTTGTGGCAGTCAAGGTCAAAATTGTAGAAGTTTCCTTGAAAAATGAAGAAATATCACTACTGTCCGGTCTTTTCGATTTAGTTCTTCAATAATATATAGTAAGGCGAAACTTTCTTGAATTATAATATAAGCAGCAACAAGATGTTGGACGATTCCAGTAAACATCGATATTCTACTTTTTGCTTTGCATAATATTTCATGCCTGTCCGCCGACAGGAGGAATTAAATTTCAGAAATCGATTTTGATTCGATGATTATTAATTTACGTCATTCCCATGAAAACGGGAATCCAGAAAGTTGTATGTTAAACCAATGGTGGATAACAAAAACACCGCGCCCCGTGTCCGCAGACAGGCGGGCGCCGGCAGGCAGGAAATGTCGGCATAACCAATCTCTGGATTCCCCCGCCGATGGCGGGGGAATGACGCGGGCAGTGTGGGAATGACATCACTATTGTATCCGCCTAAGGCGGACAAAAGTCCGGACAGTAGTGAAGAAATATATATACTTATTCGCATAGGGGGCGTTTGCCTGAGACGGAAGTCCCTACGTTTTAGATTCTATGCAATCGAAGCAGCATCGTTTTTGATGTGCTATAAGCCTTTTACAAACGCATTAACTTTAGCAAGCGCCTTCTCTAAATTTTCAATCGAGTTGGCATAGGAAAACCGTAAATATCCCTCACCGAATGCGCCAAAGGACGTACCGGCCAGAACTGCTACGCCGGCTTCATAAAGCAGTTTGCTTTCCAGCTCTGATGAGGTGAAGCCTAATTTTGTTATATTCGGGAACACATAGAAAGCGCCTTCGGGTTTCTGGCACTCGATGCCATCGATAGCATTCAGCCCATTGACTATAACCTCGCGGCGTTTCTTGAACTCGACTACCATCTTGTTGGCGCTGGATTGGTCGCCCCTGATTGCTTCAATGCCGGCAATTTGTGAGAAAGAAGCGGTACAGGAATTGCAGTTAGTCTGTAATTTGGCTACTTGTTCAGCCAAATCGGCAGGCATTACACCATAGCCAAGACGCCAGCCGGTCATAGCATAAGTTTTGGAATATCCGTCAAGTATAATCGTGTTGTCAATTATGCCCTCATTGGCGGTAATGGAGTTAAACTCGTTGTCATAAATGGTACGGCTATATATCTCATCTGATAATACATATATATTATTTTTTATACAGACATCCGCAATAGCTTTCAGGTCATCCTTAGTAAGGACAGAACCGGTTGGGTTTTGAGGCGAATTGATAATTATCAGACGGGTTTTAGGGGTTATCAGCGAAATCAGCTCGTCAACATCCAGACGGAATTGCTTTTCCTCGCGCATTTTAATAGGCACAGCTTTGGCCCCTATAAAATTAATGACCGATTCATAAATGGGGAAACCGGGATTTGGATAAATAACCTCTTCACCCTCATTTACCAAAGCCAGCATGACAAAAAACATAACAGGCTTGCCGCCGGGAGTAACCACTACATTTTCAGGTTTCATGTTTAACTTGCGGGTGCGGTTAATTTCATCGGCTATTGTCTGACGGAGCTCCGGCAAACCTGCCGCGGGGCCATAATGTGTCCAATGACTATTTAAAGCCTCGACCGCTTTATCAATGATATTTTTAGGGGTATCGAAATCGGGTTCTCCAATCTCGAGATGAATGATTTCTTTTCCCTGCGCCTCAAGCTGTTTGGCTTTGGCCAAAACAACAAAGGCGGTCTCTGTTCCCAATCGCGACATTCTATTGGCAAGTTTCATAACAACCTCTCTTTATTTCAATTAATCGATTTCAATAACCCGATAACAGCTTAGCGTTGCCGCGGTCGATCGATGCAATTAATGTATTTACAGCCAGTTGATTCCGGCAATCTATTAGTAAAAAACATAACATAATAGTAAGAAGATAAAGGCCTACAAAGATAATGTCAATAATTATCTGTATAGGAAATTCCCCAAAATTTTATGGTTTTTGCTCTGGTTACCAAACGCTGCTTGGTAAGCAGAGTTTAAAAGGTTGGCTAATTGCAACAGCATTGAGATCGATACGGCGCAATATTTTAGTATGTATTATACCAGCCCGGTGGTCAAGCCGCCTCAGGAGTCCGCCGCGGCGAGTTCCATCCTGAGAGATAAACAAATAAACGAGTGTCTCCAGTTTATTTCAGCAGCATCATTCTCTTGCATTCAGCATAATCACCTGCTTGCAGACGATAAAAATATATGCCGCTGGAAAAATCTGATGCATCAAAACGATAGGTATAAAACCCAGCCTGCTTATATTCATTTACAAGCGTTTGTATTTCACTGCCAATAATGCTATAAACTTTGAGCGATGTAAATTGCGGGCTTGGAATTGTGAATGAAATTGTAGTTACAGGATTGAAGGGGTTGGGATAATTTTGATATAGGGAAAAGCTTGTCGGCAATAACTTATCATTTTGCAAAATTCCATTTTGCTCGCCGCAGCCAATCCCAAAAGCGCCGATATCGACACCATACATTCCAGCGCCAACGCAAGGAGAATTTTCAGCCAGCCAATAATAAGCAGTATCGGTAAAACAGAATAGCGGGTCTTCACTGATATTCCCCTCACCTTCCCAGCCGCCCCGGATATCCGAATATGTAATTGATACATTTTCCCCTTCGTAAATTACTATTTCATGATCGGCATAATTCCAGATAATATTGTTTGTTAAAACAGCATAACATTGAAAAAAGCCAAGTCCAATTGAATCGCTGCCATTATTATAAATTGTGTTGTTTGTTAGATGGTAATCACCATGCGAAAAGCCTATTCCTGAGTTATGAGCGGAAGTGTTATCGGCAATAAGATTACCAATTACAATTCCACCACTTCCCTCAGCATAGAATATAACACCGCCGCCATTATGCTCGGAAAAATTATTGGTAATAGCATTATGAAGCAGTGTTACAATTCCCGAATCCTCAATATGAATACCACCTCCGTAATGAGTTGAAATATTGTCATAAATCCTATTGTTTGCAATTATACAAGCTCCGCCATACGAAACAATCCCAGCGCCGGCAACTGTAGCATGATTATCTTTTATTACGTTATTCGAAATTAAAGGATTACCGCTGCTAACGAATATACCGCCGCCTCGCGACGCTCTGTTGTTATAAATAATATTACCGCTAATAAGAGGCGACCCATAACAGTAGACTCCTCCGCCGCCATATACGCCAGCCCCATTTGTAAGTGTAAATCCTGATATAATCGAAGTGCTATCTCCCCAAATGTAAAATCTAATCACAGAACCGGATGAATCACCATCAATAATAGTTGATTGTATATAACTCGTATCGCCGGTAGTTAAAAACAATGATCCCAGCATAATGCTGACACTATCAATAACAACATTTTCAGTATAAGTTCCCGGATGCACCAACACGGTATCGCCGAATGAACAGGCATAAACCCCTTCTTGTATGGTCGAATATTCAGCCGGGATATTGATAATTCTTGCTGATGCATTCAATACCAATAAAATCGAAATTTGAACAGACAAGAAAAAAGCGTTTTTTAGCAGCGTACACATACAACCTCCATAGTTTAACTATCACCTTATAGCTTCTCTCCTGATGCTTAAAACTCCCTACATACAATATATTAAAATGGTAATAATTGTCAACAAATTAATTGTAATCTAATTAAAGAGTTTCAAGTCGGAGGAAATCAGAAATACTCAGATTTACTCATTATTAAATTCCCGATTGACTTTCGCAATAATTTTGTTATCATACGCCGTGCGCTATACGACTTTAATTAATGACAAAATAACCCTCGCCAGTATTATCATAGCCTTAGCATTTTCTATCTGTATATTTATTTCGCCGATATGGGCTGATTCCATTACGGTTGGCTCTGATATTTCTGCCGCTGTCGAGTCAATCGATTCCTCATCAGGCGTGATAGCTGATTCGCTTCAAGCTATTGCTGTTGTAGGTTCATCCAATCAACAACAAGAAAGCAGTTCGGCGTTTCGCTACAACCGAATAAATGCGCTTATTCTTATGGTAATCTTTTCTGTTGTGATAATGATTTACACTAAATGGGCGAAATCCGGCAAGGAGTTATTTATCAGAAAGATTGCGGGGCTTGATGAAGTCGAAGAGGCGGTTGGCAGAGCTACCGAGATGGGCAAGCCGGTGCTCTTTATTCCCGGAATACAGGAGATCGATGAAATAGAGACAATTGCCGGCATCTCGATTCTCGGCCGTGTTGCCCGCATTACCGCCCGCTATGATACCCCGCTTATGGTACCGGTGCGTTATCCGATGGTGCTGGCGGCAGGACAGGAAATAGTCGAGCAGGCATATATCGAGGCGGGCAAGCAGGATGCCTACAACCGAGACATCGTGCGGTATGTAGCCGGCGAGCAGTTTGCCTTTACCGCCACGGTGAACGGCATGATGATGCGCGACCGTCCCGCTACAAATATTTATATGGGCGCATTTTTCGCCGAATCATTGCTTTTAGCCGAAACCGGCAATGCCGCCGGTTCGATTCAAATCGCCGGCACAGCCCAACCGGCGCAACTGCCGTTCTTCATTGCCGCCTGCGATTATACCCTTATGGGCGAGGAACTGTATGCAGCCTCAGCCTACTTGTCCCGTGAACCGCTGCTTTTGGGCGGGCTAAAAGGGCAGGATTGGATGAAGGTCATGTTCATTATTTTAGTTATAATCGGTATCATTCTCGCCAGTTTTGATATTGGCGACTGGTACCTTGCCTTATTTGAGAATGTGTAAATGAAAACTACTGTCCCGATAGTAATAGCTTTTCTTTCCGGTTTTGTGATGATTTTAGCTTTCTTCTTCGACCCTGAAAAAAGCGCGCTTGGCAATATGGAGGCAGAGGTATTAAGCTGGGTAACAATTGTCGGCGGTTTCACTTTGCTTTTAGGCGTAGTCTCAATTGTCAGGGTCAATTATAAAGCGGTTCAACGTAAAAGCGATGGCTGGATTTACAAGCTGGCTTTGCTTATCTCTGTTTTTGCGATGGCTATACCGGCGGTTCTACCTGTGAGTGCTTCAAGCTTGTTTGGCACCAATCCGGGTTCGATTTATGACTGGCTGTTTAATTACCTCGATGCTCCGATGATGTCTACCATGTTTGCCATGCTGGCATTTTATATCGCCTCGGCGGCATTCAGGGCTTTTCGGGCGCGCAACACAGAAGCGACTCTGCTTCTGATAACCGCAACTCTTGTTATGTTGTGGCGAGTGCCGATGGGTGAAATTGCTCTGCAAAGCATACATCCCTCTCTGCCTGACTTGATAAATACTTATATCATGAACGGCGCTAATCTGGCGGTTCAGCGAGGTATTATAATCGGCGCTGCGCTGGGCGCGGCGGCAATGTCATTGCGTATTATGCTTGGCATCGAACGAACATATATGGGGAAATAGCAGATGAGTTTCTGGATAGTTGCGGCATACATTCTTCTGATTTTAGCGGGCGTGTTTTTGTTGTATCTGGCTTTTAAAACCAGCGATAGGCGATACATATATTTATCGGTTGCCTTATATGTTATATTCCCTGTGCTTATCACTCTTAAACTGCCGATAATGATTTCTCCGGAAGCGCGGCAATTATTCGAGGCAGTAGATTCATTGCCGGACTCGTCAACAGTTTTGCTAACATTCGATTATTACCCCTCGACACTGGCTGAAACAGAGCCAATGTCGCGAGCGGCTTTGCATCATCTTTTCCGTAAAGATTGCCGAGTACTGACTATGACAACCGTTCCGCTTGGAGGTCCGTCAATTGCCGAGCGCGTTACTCGGGAATTAGCCGAAGAATACAACAAAATATACGGTATCGACTTCGTTAATCTTGGCTATAAGGCTAATTATGTGGCGGTTCTTAAGGGTATGGGAAGTTCCATCGATATTATTTATCCGACAGATAATACCGGTACACCGCTTTCGCAAATTCCCATGATGAAGAATATAAAAAATTATGATGATATCGATTTTATTTATGTAGTATCAGATAACGGAATAGTAGATTATTGGATTTCGATTGTAAATGCTCAGTACAACATCCGGGTCGGTTCCGGAGTTACCGCGGTTATGGCGCCCCGGTTTTATGCCTATATCGGCGCGGGGCAGATGACCGGCATGCTGGGAGGAATGAAAGGCGCGGCCGAATATGAAATGCTGGTAAAGGAAATCGGCTTTGCCTCTAAGGGTATGACGGCGCAATCGCTGGTGCATCTGTTTATCATACTTTCCGTAATTGCCGGCAATATTATATTCCTTATCGAAAAAAGCGGGCGGGGACGGAGGAAGACCTCATGAGCTTAGTTGATTTCCTTCAAATCTGGATAATTGCCTTTTTCACTTTATCGCTTTTCTCGTTTCTATACAAGGACAATGCGTTCTACAAATTTGCCGAGCATATTTTCGCTGGTTTATCCGCTGGCTACTATGTAGGCTTGATATGGCACTCGGTTATAATCCAGCAGATGATTGACCCTATGCTTAATAACGGCAAATGGTGGTTGGTTTTCCCCGGCCTTCTGGGCGCGTTGATGTTTTCCCGTTTTACAAAAAACTACCATTGGGTTAGTCGTATTTCGCTTGCTTTTGTTATGGGCAACACTGCCGGCATATTTCTGCTATCCGAACTGCACGGCAAGGTGCTTCCCCAATTGCAGTCAACCATGTTGTCTTTGAATCCACAGCTTGGGTTTGGCAATTTTATGCTGGCATTAGTTGTAGTGGTTGGCGTAATTTCAACCCTGATATATTTCTACTTTTCCAAAGAGCACAAAGGCATACTCGGCGGCACGGCACGAGTCGGCATCTGGATGATTATGATATCATTCGGGGCGCATTTCGGTTATACCGTAATGGCTCGCATATCATTGCTTATCGGGCGCGTGCAGTTTCTTATAAATGATTGGATAGGGAGTATTATCCGGCTCTTTTCCTAAGCATACAAACCCGGATTTTACAATTGAATATTTTAGCCTGTATCTATAGGTAATATTTGTGCTTGACAGTAAGAGGACGTATGCAATACGCCCCTACGCGTTGATGTTGTTGGTGTACGTCCTCGTGCATCAGCGTGGTTGGCAGACGAGGACGTCCGCCAACCACATGAATTCAACCCTTAGATACATAGCTCGCCTATCTAAATCAAATCATCCTGCTGCCAGCCATCATCGGTATTATCCGGTTTGCGATAGCGTTCAAAAGCCGGCTTTTCGATGTTTTGAGGATCATGGCCTTTGTTCATGATTTCATCATAGATGCGGCTTTTTTCTATGACTTTATTTTTCTTTTTCGGAACAGGCGGCTGTAATCCTCCATCGTTGCCCTCGAAAAGAGTGCCGGGCACGGCTTTTTTATTTGCGAAATCATTATTGTTGCCAAAACCTGTGGCGATAACGGTAACATAGATTTCATCATCAAGGTTGTTGTCGATAACGGCGCCGAAAATGATATTGGCATCACCGCCAACAGCGGCATAAACCGACTCCATAGCATCATTGACATTCGTGATTGTCATCTTTTTGCTGCCGGTGATATTTACCAGCACTCCTTTGGCGCCGGAAATATCAATATCCTCAAGCAGGGGTGAACTGATAGCCATCTTAGCCGCTAAAGAGGCGCCGCTTTCGCCGCAGCCGAAACCTGTTCCCATAAGAGCATCGCCTTTTTCAGACATAATGGTTTTGACGTCAGCGAAATCGAGATTGATTATGCCATGACGGGTGATTAAATCAGCAATGCCTTTAGTTGCTGAGTACAATATTTCATCGGCTTTACGGAATGATTCATCGAGAGGAGTGGTAGGGTCGAGTATTTTCAATAACCGCTGATTCGGTATTATAATCAATGTGTCAACACATTCACGAAGAATTTTTATTCCTTCTTTAGCGCGCATAATTCTTTTAGTACCCTCGAATAAAAAGGGCTTAGAGACTATTCCAACAGTTAAAGCGCCTTGTTCACGAGCGCATTTCGATACTAATGGTATTGCTCCGGTACCGGTGCCGCCGCCCATACCGCAGGCAACGAATACCATGTCGGCATCGCTAACGGCTTCCTTGATATTATCGATATCTTCCTCAGCGGCCTGTCTGCCGATTTCCGGATTGGCGCCTGCGCCCAAACCCTTAGTTAGCCGTTTGCCAATTTGTATTACTTCTTCAGCCTTGTTGTAATCAAGCGCCTGGCTGTCGGTATTCATGGAAATAAATTTCACGCCGGTTAAACCTGATTCGACCATGCGATTGATAGCATTGCCGCCAGCGCCGCCGACACCAATCACTTTCATTCTTGCGTACGTTTGACTTTCTACATCATACTCGATCACTTTAGTCCTCCTAACCCTCATTCCGAGAAAGCTAAAAATATTCAGAAAATATAATTTTTATTCTTTCAAAAAGTCCTTGTCCTCGTTTTTTACCAATTTTGCCTTTACTGGTTTTGTCGCTTATGAGGCCATATTTTAAAAGCCCGATAACCGCGGCATGTTCCGGTCCGGGCGCTGTTATGTTTTCATCAACAATGCATTCGGGCACAGCTAACTTGGCGGGAAGGTCGAATATCTGTTCTGCCAGTTCCGCTATGCCTTGGAGCTGCGATGCGCCGCCGGTAAGTATAACACCGGATGCCAACGACTCGATAAGATTTGCCCTTTTCAAATCTCTGGCAACGAGTGAAAACATCTCCTCCGCCCGAGGTTCTACCACAGCCGCCACTACCGAACGAGAAACCTCTTTAGATTCCCTGCCGGCGACTCCGGGAATGCTAATCATCTCGCTGGATGACACTAATGTGGAAAGCGCCGAACCATGAAGACATTTTATTCTTTCAGCCTGCTCTAATGGTGTGCGCAAGCCAATAGCGATATCGTTAGTAACGCTTTTACCGCCAATGCCGATTACCGCCGTGTGCTTGATTGCGCCATCTAAAAAGGCGGCGATATCCGTAGTGTTGGCGCCCAAATCAATCAGCGCGCAGCCAAGTTCCCGTTCGTCCGTTTTCAATACCGCATAAGCTGCCGCATAAGGACTTAGCACAAGCTCTTCAACTTCAAGGTTGGCTTTTTCGATGGCTTTAATAGTGTTGGTAACAGCGGCTACTGATCCGGTTACGATATGAATATTTACCTCGAGGCGTATCCCCATCATACCTACAGGGTCTGTAATACCGTTTTGGTCGTCAACAGCAAACTCCTGCGGCAAAATATGGATTATTTCCCGGTCGGTAGGGATAGCTACGGCTTGAGCTGTTTCGATTACCCGTTGGACATCCATCGGGCTTATCTCTGATGTTCCCTTGCCTATGGCAATTGCTCCGCGGCTGTTTATGCTTTTGATATGTTCGCCGTCAATACTGGTATAGACAGAACTTATCTTGCAGCCTGTAACGAGTTCGGCATCTGAAACAGCGGCATGGATTGAGCCTACAACTTTTTCCAAGTCGACAATCATGCCTCGTTTGATGCCCTCAGCCGGAGCTTGCCCAATGCCAAGCAGTTTAAGGCTGCCGTCAATCTCCGGCATACCTACTGCCACAGCTACTTTTGAACTGCCAATATCGAGACCAACAATAAAATCTTCTTTATTCATATCAAATCCTGCCCCTTACTATCATTCTTCCTGCTGTCATATCAAAAAAACCGGAGTTGCCCAGTATGCCTTTTACATCCAGCGTCGAAAGCCTGTAAAGAGCTTCCTCATGGTTTCGCAGGTGAAGTAAAACCCTAACGCCGCCGGGATTAAAAATAAGCGCAACCGTACCGTATTTACCGAAGTGGATTTCTGATAACCTGTGGGCTAATGTATCCGACAGCTTCTTAAGCTTATCATTAATTGTCAGCGCATATCCAAGCATCATTTTATCTCTGTATGAAAGTTTCTTTGAACTGGTAAGACCTGTGATAACAGGCAGTATGGTTTTTGAATTTTTCGCATCAACAAATTTAAGAGACCGGGTTAAACCATATAACTTATTTGTTCTGGCGAAAAGCTCAATCTTATCTGCCTTCATATCTATTTCCAATAACTTCGGAAGCTTGCGTTTTATTTTAACCGATTCAATACCGGGCATCTCGATTAACGCCTTACAGGCTGATTCTATATCCTGATGAAAAATCGACTCATCCAATTTTAGCCCTGATGTTTCCATTACTTTATCGGTATCGATTTTATCGGGGCAGTTGATTTGAACATCCGATAGATTAAACCAGGAGAGTTGGCTTAAACTGATAAAAGTAAACCGGCCGCCTGCTGTCGCCATTGCAACTATAATAAACGCTCCTATTAATCGCTTCATTACTTTAATTCCTTAAGGATTAGAGGCGATATTTGGTAGATATCGCCGGCGCCGATGACTATCACTAAATCATTGGGCTGAAGATTATCTTTTAATAAAGCCGGGATTTTTTTCTTATCCACAACATAATCCACATGCTTATGCCCGGATTTTATCGCCGCATCGGCAACAAGCTTGCCGTCAATTCCCTCGATATGTTTTTCACGCGATGGGAAAACATCGGTAACAACAAGATAATCCGAATCCAGCAATGATGAGCCGAACTCTTTATAAAAAGCCTGTGTTCGAGAATAAAGATGAGGTTGAAACACAACTGCAATTCTTCCTTTATAGCTTTGACGTATGCCTTCGAGAGTAGCTTTTACTTCAGTTGGATGATGAGCGAAATCATCATAAACATTAATGCCGTTAGCCTGCCCGATATGCTCAAGCCGTCGGCTGACTCCCGGAAATGATTCGAGTGCTTTAGCCGCTTTATCAAAAGCTGCATCCAAATCTATAGCGACGGCTAAGGCTGCTAATGAATTTAAAACATTATGTTTGCCAAGAAGCGGAATCTTAACTTTGCCATAAGAATTCCCATTGCTATGGCAGTTAAACTCTGTGAATTTGCCTGTAAATTCGACATCGGTTGCGTATATATCGGCATGACGGGAGAAACCATAGGAAATGCTGGGGCGAGCAAATCTGGATCGCACCTGCTGAAGGCCGGGATTATCGAGACAATATATGATGCTTCCATAGAATGGAACCCGTGAGGCAAATTCGACGAAGCAATTAACCAGATCGTCTAAGTCCTCATAGCATTCCATATGTTCAGGCTCAATCGAGGTGATGACCGCCACTGTTGGATAGAACCGCAATATTGAGCGGTCAAATTCATCAGCCTCCGCCACGATATAATCGCTTTTGCCGACATAAGCATTAGTACCGACATTCAGAACCCGTCCGCCAACAATGACTGTGGGGTCAAAACCAACTTCGCTTAGCACATGACCGATAAGCGAGGTAGTCGTGGTTTTACCATGGGTGCCGGCAACAGCAATCGAGAATTTCATACGCATCAGTTCGGCCAGCATTTCTGCTCTCGATATTGCCGGTATCTTTTTTATAGCGGCGGCTATTAATTCGGGATTATCCTTTTTAACGGCGGATGAGTAAACTACAACATCAGCGTTATCTATATTAGCATCCTTGTGGTTATAATTTATTTTCATATCCAGCTTATGAAGGTATTCGGTTACCTCAGTCTTTTTTAAGTCGGAGCCGGATATAGTATAGCCAAGGTTATGAAGCACCTCCGCAATACCGCACATGCCGGTACCGCCTATGCCAATGAAATGGAGTTTCTTTATTCGTTTGAATTTCATATCAGCTTTATTATCTCCTCAGTAATCGCTTTTGCGGCGCCGGTGCTGCCCATGGCGCGCGCTTTTTCTTTTAATTCATGACGTCTGGCATCATCGCTGATTAATCCTGTTAAAAGGCTTGTGAATTCATCAGTTTTCAGCTTTGAGTCGGTAATAACATCAACTGCGCCCTTGTTTTTTAAATCTAACGCATTTTTCATCTGATGGTCGGCGGCAGCGTAAGGATAAGGAACAAGTATCGCCGGCAGACCCAGCGCTAATATTTCGGACAATGTCATTGCTCCGGCGCGGCAGACAATTAAATCGGCAATAGCATACGCTTTGGGCATCGAATCTATAAACGGCATCATCCTGCCCGGAAAATCAATTTCCTTAAATTGCTCGATTACTTTTTCATATTTATCAACGCCTGTTTGCCAGAGAATCTGCCAGTCATCCGGCAGAAGTCCATTATTATAAAATTCGCTTATAGCCTCATTTAATGATTGCGCTCCCCGACTGCCGCCGGTTATAAATAATACTTTTTTGCCCGGCTTTAAATTGAATTCATCGAACAGTGTATTATCACATGAAACAACTAAATCCTCCCGCAGGGGATTGCCGGTAACAATTGTTTTCCTTGCTTTCTTGAAATGTTTTTTAGAACCTTCAAAAGCCAAGCAAATCCTGTCAGCAAATCGAGCTAAGAATCTGGTAGCCAATCCGGGATAAGCATTTTGTTCCTGAATCAGAATTTTGGCTTTTCGCCTTTTGCCAGCCAAAACCACAGGCGCAGAAAGAAAACCGCCGGTACCTACAACAACATCCGGGTTAAAACGGCGCACTATACTATCAGCCTGTATGTAAGCGCGTATTATCTTTTTAGAGAAATTTATCATACCGGTAATGTTTCTTTTCATGCCGACAACTTCAATCTCCTCGATTGGGAACCCGTTTTTTTCGACGATGTTTCTTTCCATTCCTCCTTTGATGCCCACAAATAAAAACTGAGTATTCTCAAGCTTGCTTCTTAGCAATCGGGCAATATTTATCGCGGGTATCAGATGCCCGCCGGTTCCTCCTCCTGCAAACAAAATCTTCATTGAACTCTTACATGCTTTAATAGGGGTTTTTTATCGTGTCGCGCAACCGATAAAATTAATCCAACGGCGGCGCAGCTTATTACCAGTGATGACCCGCCATAGCTGAAAAACGGCAGAGTGATTCCGGTTATCGGCAGAAGGCCGAGAGCTACTCCTATATTAATAACTGCCTGCAGAGTTATCATTATTCCCAATCCAGCCGCCAGCAAATAGCCGCGAAGGTCATTTGAGCTATTGGCTATTTTTAATGTCCCCATGCTGAATATCAGTAAAAGTCCCAGAACAAAAGTGCATAGCAAAAACCCGCCTTCCTCAGCCGAGGCCGAAAATATGAAATCAGTATGCGGCGCGGGCAAGAATAAATTTTTTTGTCCGCCGCCGCCAAGTCCTCGTCCGAATAATCCGCCGGAACCTACGCTGATTAATGACTGGCGATTTTGATAAAAGCCGCGTGATGGCGGAGAACCATCAGGCGTGTTAAGCGGGTCTTTTAGCGATGCGGCATAATCAACAATGCGGTCTTTCTCATAACCCAAACCAAATACCATTGTGCCGCCGATAATCATTACCGCTAATCCGGCCGCCAGAAGATACCGCAATTTTAAACCGATTAAAAACATCAGAATTACCGCTGAGGAAAATAGCAGCATTGTCGTTCCAAGATCAGGTTGTTTGATTACCAGAAGAACTCCTATGGAAAATACTACCAGATGCGGCCAAAGCTTTTTTAACTCTTTCGGTTTGTTCTTTACATCAACAATCGTATAAGCAAGATACATGAAGAGTGATATTTTAAAAGCCTCGGAGGGCTGAAAACGCACAAAACCAATAGTCAGCCAGCGATGAACATTTTGCTGTGAGGGCGCAAACAGAACCCAAATCAGACAGACTAACGATACTAACATAAATAGGGGAGACAGCTTTAAAATTTTCCGATAATTTACTCTCGAACATATAAACAATACTATTATTGCCAGAGCCGCCCAGAACAATTGACGCAAGAAATAATGCCATGGCGAAAGTTCCTTGAGCTGGCTGTACGGCCCGGATACGCTGTAGATAAATATCAAGCCGGTAGCCATAAGAAGCATAACTGAAAGCATAATTGCTTTTTCCGGAGATTTCAGGTAGTTCATCCCACTTCACCTTTAAGCTTTATAACAGCCTTTTTAAATATCTCGCCTCGCTGTTCATAATTATCATACATATCGAAACTGGCGCATCCCGGCGAGAGAAGCACTGAACCATCAGGGGTTGCCAGTTTATAAGCGGATTTAACCGCTTCATTCATCGAGTCGATATAATGAAGTTTAGTAATTCCCTTAAAAGCTGAAGCGATTATTTCAGCGGCTTCGCCAATCAGAACGACATCTTTAACATGTTTGCTAACTAAGCCGTTCAAGGTTTCAAATTTGCCGCCTTTGTCGCGCCCGCCCGCTATCAAAACAATAGGCGGCGCTACAGACTGCAGCGCCCAGTAGACAGCGTCAACGTTGGTCGCTTTTGAATCGTTGATGAAGCTGACAGTTCCAATTTTACCGGCTTTTTCCAAACGGTGCTCGACGCCCGCAAATGATTTCAAGCCGGCGGCGATGTGTTCAGCATCTATTCCGGCGGCAATACAGCAGGCAGACGCGGCGCAGGCATTCGATATATTATGAGGTCCCTTAATGCCTATGTCTTTAATATCAATTATGCGTTCTTTCTTGTCATACCGGCTTATATACATCGAACCATGTTCTATAAAACAGCCATTATCAATTATGCTGTGATTGGAAAAATTCAGAATTTCGCTGTTTGGTTTATATTTCTTTAGATGATTATCATCATAATTTAAAACCGCTTTATCGATGCTGTTCTGATTGGAGAATATCTTCAGTTTCAAAGCGATATAGTTTTCCATAGTTTTATGACGGTCGAGATGGTCGGGGGTTATATTTAATACAACGGCTATATCGGGTTTGAATTTGTCAATCCATTCGAGTTGAAAAGTGGATACCTCAATAATTCCCCAGCCGCTGTTTTTTATATCGCGAGCAATACTGACAAATGGCTTGCCGATATTGCCGGCAACTTCACAGGATATATTTGCCTGCCTGAATATCTCTCCAATTAGAGATGTTGTAGTTGTTTTTCCATTGGAGCCGGTAATGGCAATAATTTTCCCTTGGCATAATAAATAGCCAAGCTCCAGTTCTGATATAATTTTGATGTTATTAGCCTGCGCCTGAATTAGTATGTCAGAATCGGCTGGAATCCCCGGACTGGTTACTATGAGCTGACAATTGAAAACATCCTTGCTGTGTCCGCCGAATTCATGTTTAATGTTTCGCTTTTTCAGCAGGCTTAATGCCTCCGGGAATTTATCCGCCGGACTTATTTCGGATAGGAAGACATCCGCGCCAAGTTCAGTTAATACCTCAGCCGATGCCAGCCCGGAGCGCGCGGCGCCAATTATGCTGATTTTTTTCTCTGTAAAATCCATCATCTAATCTTCAATGTGCTGATGCTTATCAGCGCGAAAATAATGCCAATAATCCAGAACCTCACGGTGATTTTTTGTTCCGACCAACCCAGCAATTCAAAATGGTGATGCAAAGGCGCCATTTTGAATACTCGTTTGCCTGTCATCTTGAAATAAAGCACCTGAACAATCACTGAAAGTGCGACTATTACAAAAACACCACCCATAATTACAAGCAGTATTTCTTTTTTAATTAACAAAGCCAACCCGCCAAGAATACCGCCGAGAGCTAAAGCGCCTGTATCGCCCATAAAAACCTGAGCCGGATTTGCATTGAACCATAAAAAGCCAAGGCATGCTCCCAGCAAAGCGCCGCAAAAAATAGTTAACTCGCCGGCATCTTTAAGATATTCGATATTGAGATAGCTTGAAAAATCTACACGACCGGTTATATAAGTCAAACCAATAAATCCCAATGCGCAAATTCCCACAAGTCCGATAGCTAAACCATCAAGACCGTCAGTAAGATTGACTGCATTTGAGGCTCCGGTTATTACTATTACCACAAACGGGATATACAATATTCCGAAATCGAGAAAGATATCTTTAAAGAAAGGGATGCTTGTGGCGGTTGTAAAATTAGGGTCGGGCGGTTTGAAATAGAGGATGGAACCAATGATAAGTCCAAGTAAAATCTGGCCGGCTAATTTTTTTCGCGCAACAATTCCCTTTTTTTGCTTCTTTATAGTTTTAAGATAATCATCCATGAAGCCAAGAAGCCCCATTGAAACCGTTACCAGAAGAATTAAATGAATATACTCGTTTGTTAAATCTACCCAGAGAAGCGTCGGCACTATTATTGAAATCAAGATAAGCAAACCGCCCATCGTGGGAGTGCCCTCTTTTGCCAGATGCGACTTCGGGCCGTCATCCCTGATATTTTCTTTGATTTGCTTTTGCTTCAAATACTGAATGAAAATAGCGCCGAATATGAAACTGATAAGCATTGCCGTAATAGTTGCATAAGCCGTGCGGAACGTTATATACTTGAAAATATTAAAACCGCTGATATGCTGACTTAACGGATACAGTAAATGATATAGCATTAATCATTTCTCCTGAATGAGCGTGTTATTTCCTCTAACGCCATACCCCTGGAACCCTTCACTAAAACGACATCAGCTGCTTTAAGATATTGATTTAAACAGTGAATCAATTCGCTTTTATTTTTGAAATGCTCTTTTATGCCCGATTGGAATTTGGACAGATAATACTTGGATAATTTGCCATAGGTAAAAAGAGCGTCGATATTTCTCAGGTTTAAATACCAGCCGATTTCAACATGAAAATCTTCCTTGTTAACACCCAATTCAAACATATCTCCCAGTACCGCAACTTTTCGTCCCCATGAGGGGTAGTTAGCTAAAGCGTCAATAGCGTTTTCCATAGAAACCGGGTTGGCATTATAGCAGTCATTGATAAATACCACGCCGCCGCTCTCGAAAACCTCCGACCGCAGATGATAGGCTTTCAATTTGCTTAATGGCTCTATCAAGCTTTCGGGGCGGACTCCAAGATGTACGGAAGCGGCTATTGCCGCTGCGGCGTTGTATATATTATGTTTTCCGGGATAGTTGATTTGATAGCTAACGCCGTTTAATTTAAATGAGCTTTTTTTGCCCGCTATGATTGAAAACCCGCTCACTTTATAATCAGCATCCTTTTCAATGCCGTAAGTAATTGTATTCTGCGGTGTTTTTTTTATCCATTCCGAAAGGATGTTATCATCGATGTTCAGTATTACCGTTCCATTTGCCGGCAGCCTTTTCACCAATTCATATTTTGCTTTGGCAATGGCATCGATAGAACCCATTGTCTCAAGATGAACCGGCGCAATATTAGTAAACACCGCTGTCTGAGGACGGCTTATTTCAGCTAAACGAGACATCTCGCCGGGTATGCTCATACCCAGTTCGAAAACCCCAACCCGATAATTATGATTCAGATTAAAAAGCGACAGCGGCAGCCCGACCAGATTGTTGAAATTGCCTGTTGTTTTAAGGACTGTATATTTAGTTTGCAAGCAGGCGGCAAGCATCTCCTTAGTGGTGGTTTTACCGTTTGATCCGGTAATGCCTATACACTCGATATTGAATTTCTCTCTATAATATGACGCCAGATTGCCAAAAGCCCTAAGCGTATCATTTACTTTGAATACTATAACATCACCGGCGGAGATGTTTTTACTGACAACAACGCCCGAGGCGCCGTTAGCGATAGCCTGCTGTATATAATCGTGGCCATCAAACCGTTCGCCCTTAATAGCGAAGAAAAGGTCATCCTTTTTAGTAGTCCTGCTGTCAATTGATACGCCATTAAAACCAACTTCATCAAAAGATAACAGCCGCTTGCCATGATTTTTTGCTGTTTTTAGCGGTTGTACGCTTAGAGCATTTTGAATATCAGAGCAAGCTAATTTCATTTTCTCAAGAACCTTCATAGCCCATTTTCCTAAGATGCTTTTTTATAACTATCGGGTCGGAAAAGTAATGACGAGTATTGCCGACTATTTGGTAATCCTCGTGCCCTTTGCCCGCTATGATGACCAGATCGCCTTTCTTTGCCGATGCTAATGCTTGTCCAATTGCTTCATCCCTGTTAGCATTGACCGTATATTTTATATTATTGGGAATCCCTTTTAGTATATCATTAATGATTTTTTGAGGGTCTTCAGTGCGCGGATTATCAGAGGCAACAAACATCCGGTCGGCATACTGAGCCGCTATTTTCCCCATTATAGGACGTTTGGTTTTGTCGCGGTCGCCGCCGCAGCCAAAAACAAGAATCTTGTCGCCATCAGCATTTATGCCCTTAAGCAAATTTTCAAGCGCATCAGGCGTATGAGCATAATCAACTATGATATCAAATGGTTGGCCTACCTCAATTTTTTCTACTCGTCCCGGTACCTGCGGAGCATTTTGCAGGGCTTTGACGGCTTTCACAAAATCACATCCTATGCTTACTACCGCCGCAATAGCCGCTCCGGCATTATACAAATTGAATATGCCCAAAAGCGGCATTTCACCTGTTATCGTTTTGCCTTTGTATGATGCTTCAAAATATCTCAGGTTATTTTCAAAGCCCTTATCTGCAATTATTATATCCGCTGATTTGGCGCCTTCTGTTTTTTCAGCTGTTGAGTATGAGAGAATTTTACCTCGGCATGCTTCTTTTATCTTTTGATAATATTTATCATCAAAATTTAACACGGCAAATCCATCATCATCAAGCAATTCCGCAAAGAGAATGGACTTGGCTTTGAAATAGCTTTCCATATCTTTATGATAATCGAGATGATCCTGAGTCAGATTCGTAAAGACTGCTCCGGAAAACTTAACGTCATCACAACGATGCTGAATTAGCCCGTGCGATGATACCTCCATCACACAGCCGTCAATGTTATAATCGCGCATCTCAGCTAAATACATCTGAGTGTCTATAGAGTTTGGAGTAGTATTCAATGCGTTGATTAACCGCTTACCGGTGTCATAACCAACAGTTCCGATATTTCCCCAACGTTCGCCCATTGTTTTCATTATATGGTTTATCAGGAAGCAGACAGTTGTCTTGCCGTTTGTGCCGGTTATCCCGATAATTTTCAACTGCTTCGATGGGTAATCATAAAAGCGGGAGGCCACTGCCGACATGATTCGCCTGATGTTATCGCACCTGATAACCGGAACGTTTTTGATATTATTATTTTTCGCTTGAGTTGCTACCGCATTTGCCCCAAGCGATACGGCTTCCGCAATAAATTTTGCGCCATCGGTTAGATAACCGGGTATAGCGAAAAATAAATCGCCTTGTTTTACTCTGCGAGAATCATACGCCAGGCCGGTTATCTCCACCGGAAAATAATCTTGCGCGATAATAACATCAAGACCGGCAAATAATTTTTCCAATTGAATCGGTTTATAGTCTGAAGCCATATTATTGTCGATAGTCAAAATCATCCGATTTTAAACCTCAATTTTAATATCTCCCCATCAATATATTTCTTGCCGGCGGCTGGAGTTTGAGAATAGACTAAACCGGAACCGTCAAATTCGCATTCGATGCCTTTCATCGCCGCTAAGATTAATGCCTGCTTTATCGTTAAGCCCTTGAAATCCGGAATTTGACCTTCGTTGTCAGCATCGTTATAATAGCGGGCAGAGGTTTCTATCATCAAGGCAAATTCGGATTTTAAATCATCTGACGTCATCTCGATTATATTGTCTGCATACTGGTCGGTTGATAAGATTCTTTCCACCATAAACTGCGGCAGGCAATAATACCTTTCGGCGATATTTCTAAATACCGGCGCGGCAGTCTCTCCACCGCAGCGCGAGTTCTTCGGCTCATCGAAAAGCACGATTCCAACTATCATAGGGTTATCCGCAGGAAAGTAGCCGACAAATGATGCTCTCGATTTTTTCCAATCGTAGCCTTTTTTATCATCTCTAAGCTTGATGGCTGTGCCGGTTTTCCCGGCGATAGAAACCATATCAGAAGAGGCTTTTTGGGCAGTGCCGCAGACAACAACCTGCCTTAAGAATTCATTAAGCACGCTTTTCACTTCGGAAGCTAAAACCCGCCTGATTTTTTGCGGACATCCCAGAGGTTTTGCGTTGCCATCAGCATCAATAATTTCCTTGCCGAAATACGGTCGATGCAGATACCCATCCGAGGCTATCATTTCATATAATGCGGTAATCTGTAATGGTGATGCCGATATGCCGTGCCCAAAACTGACATTTGCCAAGTAATGTTCGCGCCAATCCGGATGCATAACATAACCGCTTGCCTCAGCTGGGAAATCCACGCCTAAAGGCATATTAAACCCTGCTTCTTTAATAATCTTAAATAGGGAAATATCGCCCAGAGCAAGAGCCATTTTAGCGGCGCCAATATTTGAGGAATGAACAATAATATCCTCAACAGTGAGGCTATCGAACTTGTGGTCATCATGAATTATTCTATTGCCGATCCGGAACTTACCATTTTCTACGAATAAAACAGTATTGGGTTCAAATAAACCGTTTGAAATTGCCGCCGCGGCTGTTACAATTTTAAATGTTGATCCCGGTTCATATTGATCGGTGATTGCTCGATTGCGGGTTGCGGGTTTGCCCAAGCTATCCAAAACCGCGCACGCCATTATCTCGCCGGTACCGGCTTTTATAAAAATAGCTATTCCGCATTGAGCATTATTATTAATCATTCCCGCTTTTAATTCCTGTTCGACTATTTGCTGAAAGTCTAAATCGATAGTCAGCGCCAAGTCGGAACCGCGGCATGGTTCTATTAACGGCTTTTCCTCAAACCGGTAGCTATGACCCAGCCCATCGCGTTTAAATACCGCTTTGCCGTATGAACCTGCGAGAAACTTGTCATATTGAATTTCTATGCCCGAAAGGCCGTTAGCATCAATATCAACTCTGCCCAAAAGCGACCGGGCAAGCTGACCGGCTGGATACACTCGTTTGGGTTCGACAAGGCGGTTTAATGTTTCAATTTTGGATTTTTTAAGCGTCTTTTCCAACCTTTTATCGGTTTTTCTGGCGACCCATAGAAATCGAGGGTGATTCTTAAATTTTTTCAGCCAATTTGAAGAACCGATAATCTTTTTTAATTTCCTGGCAGCTCTTCTCTTATCTTTAATTTGCTCGGGAACGATATAATATGAATACGAATCGATATCCTGAGCCAGCGCTTTATAATTTCTGTCATATATCGTACCTCGCTTGGCTTGAATATCAATAACTAAATTTTGCTGTCTATCGGCAGCAATGAGAAACTTCTCGCGGTCGATAATCTGAAGCCAGACCAAGCGGCCGATAAATACTGCCCATATCAAAATAAATATAATCTTAACCGAAGTAAGCCTCGGACTTAATTTGCTTTGTATTAATCCGGTCATCTTTTTCCCAACAAAGAATCAAATACTCTTTCTAAAAAACTTCCCACACTGGCGAAAAGGCTCTGGTCTATTTTTTGCTTAGCCGTCGTTTTATCGAATAAGACAATTCGCTTTTTTACATCATAGGTCATGCCGTAATTTTGACGGACACAGTTATCTATCCATGCTATTGATCTATATTTTTCAAGTTCAACATAAAATCGCCTGTTCTGCTCGGCTAAATTCTTTTTAGCGCGCTCCAATTGAGTCAATTGTCGTGAAAGTCTATCTGCTTCGTTTGATTTCCAAACCCAGATTACCGCCAGAAAAAATAACACCGGAAATAAGAGTTTGACTTGCACAAACTGCTTTTTCTTTTTACGCCGCGGCTTCAATTCTCTCCACAACCCTCAATTTTGCCGACCTAGCTCTGGGATTTGAATTAACCTCATCAGAATCCGGTACGACAGGTTTTGAAAATACCAGCCGAATAAGCTTCTGCGCGCCGCATCGGCATTCCGGCATACCCGGAGGACAGACACATTTGCCGGAATATTTTTTGAATATCCTCTTTACCAGGCCATCCTCAAGCGAATGATAAGTAATCACTAACGCCCGGCCGCCAACAGCCAGCAGCGGTATGACAGATTCAAGGCTTCGGCTGATATTCTCAAATTCAGCATTGACCTCTATCCTGATTGCCTGGAAAACACGAGAGGCGGTTTTTATAAAATACTTATCGCCTGCAACAGAACGAATAATTTGGGCTAACTGCCCGGTAGTTGTAATCCTTTCGGGATAATTCTTTATGGCTTTCGCCAATGATTTTGCTTTGCGTTCCTGCCCTAATGTCCTGAATAGAATAAACAATTCCTTTTCGCTGGAGTTTGCTATTAGATCAGACGCAGAATATTTACGGGTATCATCAAAAGACATGCCCAATGGCCCATCATTTAGATACGAAAACCCTCTCTCCGGATCATCTATTTGAAATGAACCTATACCAAGATCGTATAAGGCAGCGCTAATATGAGGAATCTTTTCACTTTTAAGATGAACCGCTATGTCAGCGAAGTTTGATTTAATCAATTTAGTCTCCGGCCCATATTCAGCTAAGCGGCTTGCTGCTTTTTTTAGGACTATACTGTCCAAATCAAAGCCGATATATTCAAACTTATTGCCAAATATTTTAATTACCTCTCTTGAATGGCCGCCCGCGCCGATTGTGGCATCAACAAATATGCCATCAGGACAACTCGAAAGCGATTCGATCACCTGTTTAACCATCACCGGTTGATGAATCGAATCAGATAAGGATTTTTTTGGCCACTTCCTCATAGGATTCACTGAATTCATCCTTAAATTTCTCGAATTCATCAGGATTCCATAACTCCATTCTGTCAAGCCTTCCGTTAACAAGAACTTCTTTGTTAAATTTCGCTGTCTTAATAAGGTTAGCCGGAATAGTAATTCTTCCCTGACGGTCAACTTGAACATCGGCGGCATTAGCCAGTGTAATCCTTAAATAATAGAGAGCATTAGGGTCTGTTTTAGTCCGAGTCTTAAGTTCCTCCTCCACTTTAACCCACTCATCCTCAGGAAAAACATATAAACAGTTGTTCAAACCTCTAATTATAGTATAATTCTCTGCCATTCCCGGCGACCGTCTGTATTTGGCAGGAATGTTAAGCCTGCCTTTCTGGTCGAGTGTGTGTAAATATGAGCCTTTAAATCCGGACAATCTTATTCTCCTATTTTCCCCATTATCACCCACAATACTACATAATTCACCTATTGTTGTCAAGAATAATTTTATCTAACTCATAGCTTCTTAAAAGATATAGGACTACGGCAAACACTATGGGGTTTATACAATAATTTTTTAAAATCATTAAGCGGATTTGCCGGATATGGTTTTCAGCTCTCTTTGTAACTGATAACATCTCAATATGTTAAGCTTGCGTTTCAAATTACAACGAGACAATTTTGGCATGGTATTTACTTTGCATTAACCCTCTGTGAATGTTTGGAAATCGAAAAAATTATACAGGAGGGAAAAAATGAGGTACAAGAAAAACGGATGGAAAATTTGGCTAATGGCAATCTTTTTATTGTTCAACGGCTTATCGTTGACAGCAAGGGCTGATGAAATTTTTCACTATAATGTTACAACAAATCAGAATGAAATTTCTGTTGTTTATACTGTTAATGGTGAAAAATACTGTTTTGAAGACAATTTTTCGCTTGAGGAATGCGGTGCTCCCGAACTGCCGTATAAAATTGTCAGGCTTGCCTTGCCTGCTAATACAAAAGTTGGCTCTTTTTCAGCGATTGGTTCGAATATTGAAAATTACGCCGCCGGGATTAACCATGCCTATTTTGAGGGCGATATTAAGACCGGTATTAATGAACAATATACGCCGGCGCCGAAGAATCTCGATTTATACGCTTCCTCTGATTTATACCCCGGTAAGTATGCCGAGGTTATAAACAAGGGCAGAATGGGACCGCAAGCTTTGGCGTCGATTGCGGTTTATCCTATTCAGTATCGGCCCTCTGATGGCCAAGTTATTTTAGTTGGCAATATTGAGATACGGATTAAACTTGAGGATGATTTCAACGCATCGGTCGATAGATTGCCCAAAGGCGCAAGTTTGTTGACAAACATAGTCGATAATCCGAAAGATTTACACTTACCGAGTTCATACGGCAATAATGGCAACGGCTTAATACCCGGCGAAATGTCGCTTGGTTTGGGAGCGGAGTATCTGATAATAACATCCGGAGAATTAGCGCCGGCGTTTTATCCATACTTTATCTGGAAAAACCAGAAGGGTCTTCAGGCAGAGCTTGTTTTAATTGAAGATATTTTACAGAACTATACTGGCGAGGATGAGCCGGCCAAACTCCGTTCATATCTTCAGGAGGCATATACAGCTGGCGCAAAATGGGTGCTTTTAGGTGGGGACGAGGATGTTATTCCAATCCGTTATGCTTATCCCGGCAACACTTCGGGTGTTCCGGAATTGCGCAACCAGCAAATTACCGATATGTATTATATGGATTTAACCGGCAATTGGGATAGCGATGGCGATGGGGTTTATGGCGAGTACAACCATGATGATCCCGATATTTATCCCGAAGTTTATGTTGGCAGAGTGCCGGCATCCAATCCCGAGGAGGCGGAAATCTGGGTGGAGAAAGCTTTAATATATGAGCAGAATCCCGGCGGCGGCGACTATTCATATCTGACCAAATGCTTGTTTATTGCGGCCGACCAGATGGTAGATCTTGATGAACATGTAGTATTGGCATCGCTTATGCCCGATAATTTTGAGGTTGACGCCACGCGGTGTATTGAGGAACCAAGCGGCGGCGCCGAGGAACCTACGCAGGCAACCGGCGAAACAATTATTGACATTATGAATGAAGACTGGGGTTTTATTTCCAACCTTAATCATGGCGACTTCTGCTACTATTCAACTAAAACAAGGGGCTATAATCATGCGCCGCGGTCGCTTATATGGGGCGATATTTTCTGGGACGCCGATAATTCAAGTTGGCTATTCGAATTAGAAGAAACCGATAAATTTACCATTCATTATTCGATAAGCTGTATGACTGCCGCCTATGATTGGGATAAGGAAGTATTTTTCCCGGGTCCGTATCTCACGCCGAATACATATATGGAGGCTTATCTTTTCCGGCCTGACAGGGGCGGCGTTGCTTATTTGGGCAATACTCGTTGGGGGTGGGTAACATCATCATACCTGCTTGAAACCAAGTTTCTCGAATATATATTTGCCGACACTGCCAGAAACCTGGCAGTAGCCGAGGCACTGACAAAAATATATTATCCTACAAAACGCGATATTGGTTATGGTCATACATTATTCGGCGACCCGGAAATGGTAATGTGGTCAAAACAGCCTTCTCCGCTCATTGTTAGCGTGCCGGACTATATCGAGAAAGATTTCGATTATACTACTGTCAACGTATCTACCGCCAATGGTTCAGCCGCCGATATCAATGTTTGTCTTTGGAAACCGGGAGAATTATACTATCGCGGAACCACTGATGAAGACGGCGAACTGCAGGTGCCGCTTAATATAACCGAGACAGGCGATATTTATGTAGCAGCTGTCGGTATAGATATGATTCCGGATATCGATACTATTCATGTGGTATATCAAATGGATATTGATGATGACGCTAAACTTCCTGCGGTAACTCGTTTGGGTAACAACTATCCTAACCCATTTAATTCCGGCACGGCGATTAAATTCTCAACAGTTAACCCCGGCTTAGTTGCCATCGAAATATTTGATATTTGCGGCAGGCAGGTTAAAACTCTCGTTAATGATTACTATCAGGCGGGCTTGCATACTATTGCTTGGAACTGCCGCAACAATAGCGGCGAGGAAGTCGCCAGCGGCGCGTATTTATACAGGTTGAAAACAGATGATAAAATTATAGTTAAGAAAATGACGCTGTTAAAATAAAATTACTCCTTCACCTTGTATAATTCAAAACGGTCAGCTGAATAGATTAGCCGGCCGTTTTGTTTAACAATCTCTACAAGGCTGGAGACATTTTGGCTGAATATATCAAACCCGGGCGCTTCGCTAAATTCGGAACCGCTTGAAAATTCCTTAACAACATCATAATCGAGAAGAATGTAATCAAGCGGGTTATCTTTTATGGATTGTTCTAAAAGATTTCTATCGCCTGAAAAATCATATACAGCCTGTTCGGTTGGAGTAAGGTAATAATAGCGATTATTCAAATAGAAACCATCGGCGCGAAACCAGCTGGAACATAATATGCCGACCTTTTCATTGGGGCTGGAAATCTCATTTAAAAACTGCCAGATATTATAATAGGGAAGGGCAAGATTTTTTTCGGCAGATTGAAGGCTATTCGGATTCAGAACAGTCTGAGTCGCCAGAAATTGATCCTGACCGATTATACCGACTGCCGCTTTAATGCGGTTTTTCCCATCACGGAAAACCTGAACGCCGGTTAGCGCAATAATCAAGCTCAGGGCGGCAAGTATTATCAAGCCATTAATCCTGCTCATTTTATAAAGCCTATCGATTATATAGGCGGCGGTAAACGACAATAACGGAATTATCGGCATCATATACCGGGCATTAGGCCAGGTAACATACCATATCACAAAAAAGACTGCTGATATTAGTAAAACCTGCCTGATAATTTTGGGTATCGGCCTGATAAATATCATCAAAGGCAGAAAGATTATCAGAACAGGACCTAATCGTCCCCGGAAAATATCAGCATCATATACCAATCTGAATGGAGAGGTTATAAAATTCAGTATGCTTTTATGTTCCATGGCGACGAATGTAGCCTTATTGTACGGATCAAAAATATCGCGCCAATAAGGAGAATGAAATATAGCGTCATAAAAAGGATAAAAGGGATTGCCTGTTTCGATGAATGCCTTAACATACCAGGGCAATCCGAATACTAATGCCGCCCCAATAAAAACCAATATATCCTTAAACCGGTGTTTGGAAAATGCAATTATTAAGAACATGGCAATAGCAAAAATAATAGCATTAGATTTAGTGGAAACGGAAAGCCCTATGAAAACTCCAGCCAGTATTATAGATTTAGAATGGTTTGATTCTATATATTCAAGATAAAAAAGCGTGGCGGCTAAAGCAAAACCAGCGGCGAGAAAATCATTTTTGGCATCGGCTAACTCGCCGATAAACAGCGGCACAGCGCCAAGTGCAATAAAAGCAAGCGCTCCATGTCCGCCGGTGAAACGCCGAAAACCTTTAGCCAAAAGAAACATAATCATTACGCCAATCATATATACAAAAAACTGAGCCGCTCCCGGCGACCGCAAAGACATTACCGGCATCAACAAAACCTCAGAGCTTAAGGCTGTAGCGGAGAATGCTATTGTCGGATAAAACTTGATGCCGCTGTCTGCCAGCCAGAGTTTGGGCAAGCCGAGATGGTAATATAAGGTGTCGTTTTTTATAGGCGGAGAAAGCGATGAAAGCCCTGCAATTACAAGAACCAACGCCACCAGGATTAACGGCAGGATAACAGGCAAATTTGCTGATATTTTTTCTTTCGACAGCGACCGCCGTCCAAAAATAGTGAATATGAAAATAAGTATTACAAAGACAATGATGAATGTATAACTGAGCATCCCCAACATGCCGGCAGAAAATAATATTACAATTGCGATACCGCAGCCGGCGAAAAAACCTGTGAAAAAATCAATTTCAATTTTCAGGATTTTTTTAAAAAACACAACGCCTAATCCGCCGAGAGCTAAACAATATAAAGATACAAACAGCAGGTCGATTAGTAATCTCATAACCCCAGCAATCCTTTGATTCTATCAATTCGCGACAACACGAAAGAAAGGAAGTAGGCGGCGAAAGCTATAATCAGGTAGATAGATATAAAAATATGCTTTCGTTTATCTTTATGCTGCTCTGTGTTTTTCATGGTATTGAATATATTAATAAACTAACCGCTATTATTACAGCTTTATTAAACAGCATTTTTACGCCTGTTTTTATATCCAAGCGCCAGGTTGCCCCAGATAATATAATCGAAAAGATAATCAGGCCAGTTTGAATTAATCTTTGAGGATACTATTTTCTCAACAATTTTAAGCGCTAACCTGTTAATCGTTAGAATCGATATTAACCTATGCAATGGGTTAATTTTAGTTGCGCCGCCGGAAAATCCCAACAAATGAACAGGAATCTGCTTTAAAAAATCAGGCTGTTTTTTTATGAGATATTCAAATGAATTATAGCCAAAATCGTAATAATTTGCCGCCAATGATTTTAATGTTCGCACATGATGATGGTATGTTACTGCCTTGGGGACATTTTCAATCTTGATGTCAAGCTTCTCCAGTCGCAAGCCAAAATCTATATCCTCGCCTCCCCAGCCCTGAAATTTATCATCAAAGCCGTTCATTTTTTGGTAGTTTTCACGGCTTATATAAAAACTATTGCTGGTAAACAACCGGCTGGGCAGAAACCTATCCTTGAACTCAGCGCTGTAGCGGCCTCGCGTATATTGATATTTCTCGAACCTGCCGAACTCCATATTTTTCGGATGACGCGGAACGCCAAGTTTGACAATATTAGGTTCCAAATTGCCAAGCATTGCCTCGATGTAATGATCATCGGGAACCATATCTCCATCAAGAAAAATAATATCCGTACCGCTTGATTTCTCAAAGCCGAGATTGCGATTGGCAGAGCGTCCAAGAGGGGGGGTGTTTCTGAAATATTTCAGAAATATAGGGTAGCGAAGTTTTTTAACCGCCTCGCCGGCTCCATCGGTTGAACCGTCATCGCATATAACAACCTCGAATATCCTTCGATTTTTAATCTGACGTTTAAGACTGTTTAACGCCGACAGTAAAGATTGTTTTTGATTCTTTACAAGAATAATTATGCTGATTTCAATCATCAATCAGGTTCCTGTAAACCTCAAGCATTTTCAGCCCTTCATTTTCCCAATTATATTTCTTTCCTTCAGTATGGCATGTTTTAGCGGCGGCTTCAAGGTTATTTTGTAAAAATCCATCAATGGTGTTAATATCGCTTTCGACAGAACCATTTTTAATTACCAAACCAAGATTATCCTGCCGGACTATTTTGCGCATTTCGGGAAGGTCTGAAATTATCGGCGGAACGCCTGCGGCAATATATTGAAATAATTTCTGCGGCAATGCCAGATAACTGTTCAGGGCTTGAGGCTTTATAAGCATCAAACCGGCATCCGCACCGGCAGTATAATTTTTTAGCTGGTCGGGGGAAACCTTCCCGACAAATCGTATTCTTTCTTTCAAACCCAGTTCATCGGCTTGCTTTTCTAATGACGGTCTGTTAGGCCCATCGCCTACAATAACCAGCGAAACATCCGGCAATCCGGCAATGGCTTCTAACGATCTTGTTAGCCCCTGGCCTGATCTTAATATCCCCTGAAAGATTAATATATACTTGCTCGCAAGGTTGTATTTTTGACGAAGATTAATCGGCTGCGCTGTCTCATCAATTTTGGCGGCATTCATAACTATTTTCGGTCTGTTAATGCTATAGCGATTTACAAGTTCATTGGCAATCGATTCATTTACAGCAACAACAGCATCTGCTTTCTTAATCAACCTCTTTTCCAGATTTCTCCAGAATGCCTTTGCAGCAGGTCTTTTATAAAGCGAATACTGCTCGGTGTATAACTCCCGCGATTCATAGATGATTTTAGCTTTACAGGCTTTGGAGGCTTTAACCGCCGCCCATAGAGTATCGAGGTCAACGGCGTGGTATATATCCGCTTTCAATTTGCCTGCCAGAGATGCCGCCCGGATGTTAAAATCAATAAACCGCCGCTGTCGAAATGGTTTCACGGGCTGGGGAAAGCGATGAATGGGCGCTTCACCGAATGAGTTCAGTTCGCCTCCATCCGTTGCGATTATATCAAGCTTCCAACCGGAAGACAATATATCCTGGCATATAAACCGGGCGCGCGAATCGAAATCAAAAGGGTTTAGGATAAGAAAACAGATGCGCAATTGTTCCTCCACCGGCGATTAATTTCATCAAGAGATGCTATATACGCTTCTGCTGATTCCGCTTTTTTTAGTATATAGCAATAAGCCTCATACCAGCCGGGAAAATCAGGTTCATAGATTGTGCGCATATGCCAGTCGAGAACCAAAAGGCTATGATTAGCCCGGCATGTTCGAATCATTGTATCGATAGTATTTTCTCGAATGGCTTTATCCTTTATTGAAAGCAAAGCGCAATCCATAATAGTTATCGGTATTTCAAGGATATCGAGCGATTCGCCGGTTTCAAAGTCAAAGCCGAAAAAGGGGAAGTCCAAACCGCTAGTATAGCCGGGGATAATATCCGAACCTGCCGATGATGAGTAGCCGAAGCTTGCGGCGCTTTTCCAGAAATCAGGAAATGTGCAGTCGAGATAATGAGGACGCAAACCATCAATGGCAGTCTGGAATATTTGCGACAGTTTGTTCTGATAGTCCTCTAAGCTTTCCTTATTCGACCATGTTCCTATTCCATTGTGCAAAGCAATTTTATATCGGCAATTTTTACATTTTGATAATATCTTATAAACATCCTTAAATTTATAAGTCGGGTCTTTTGCCGATTGTCTGTCGCCGGCATAGATGAAAAGCGTGGAGTTCATATCAATGTCAAGCCATCTGTCAATCATCCGGTAAGGATTAGGCTTATGAGAAAAAGTGGATTTAATAGAATCAGCCAGACCCGTAATCGAACCTTTTAATCCGCCGTGAATCTCATCGGAATAAACAGACTTTGCCAATATGACAAAGCTGCTTAGTATTTTCCGTTTGAATATATCAATATCATGGCTTAAGCCTACGGCGAAATCGGCATTGTCTGGCCAGGGGGAAACTCTTTTGAAATCTGCCGGTATTATATTCGAACGCTTTAATACATCCAAAAAATATACAATGTAACTTTCAAAAAACGGATATATAAAATAAATATTCGTTTTAATTCTGTCTGGAGTCCAGATAGGATTTCTATGATTTTCTAAACCGGTTACTAAATAATTGTACATTATTGAGAATATATCAATATTGATGCTGGACTTGTTAAGCAAAATAGCATCATCAGGAATAAACCCAGGCAGAACCAATCTGCTTTTATTATTTCTCAACTGCCAGTCCCGAAGATTGATCTCATATTCGATAGTGGGAATGTACAAGCTGCAGTTAGCCGCAGTATTGCCATAGCCAATATCTGCATTATCTTCTGAAATTCTAAACTTTAAGCCGGTAATCGAGGCAATCAGGTTTAATATATATATTGTTTTTTTTCTGGTTTTTATGGGACATTGCATATTTACGGTAATTTCAGTCATTACGTCTCGCTTTTAATTTCATCAAGTATCTATATGTAGTCCCCTTAAGCGAGAAATTTCTCTCAATTTCAACATGCTTTTTCGGGATTGAGCCAAATGATTTTTTGAAACTGCCTATCGATTCAATGTCTCCTCCAAGGAGGTCCCAGTTTTTTATGCCTTTATGATACAGTTTTTCGCCAATCTTGAGAACAAGAAAGTGATTAACTCCCAGATTAAGGCAGGATGTTTTTGCTCCTGCCAGCCAATCATAAGCGTATTTTCCCCAGATGAGTTGAGTTCTGAAAGCCGCCGGTTGATTATCGACAACAGCGATATAGGTTTTGGCTATATTCAGCTTGGTTAGCCGTTCGACCCAGCCTACTGTTTTACTTTCGCCAAGCGGGGGTTTTAAGCCATTACGATTAAAACTGGCTTCATATAAATCATACGGAAGCGCATCGGTTGTTTTAATATCAACTTCGGCTTGCCGCGCTTTCTTAACATTTCGCTTAACGTTGCGGGAACATTTGCTTATCATGTTTTCAAAGGTGTCGGGGATGAGATAATAAGTTAATCGATTCTTTTTTTGCCAATCAGAGAGATTAAATTTCAAGCTTTCTTCGGGGGTTAACGAAAAAACAGCGGTATCAACATCGTTTTGAATTGATTCATATAAATATTTTAAAACAGCCTTATCTTCAGGTAACGAAATCGGTCCGTAATATTGAAAGAACGTAGGTATTATTGCGGTTCGGATATTAAATTTACCGCCTAATAAAATATTAGCCATACCGGTTAAGATATCAGAGGCAAAGCATACATATGGTTGAAAATCAAGGTTTAATATTTCCGAAGCGGTTATGAGGAAATCGGGCTGATAGAATATTGAACCGGGGAAATCCAGTTTGTCAGTAGCGATCAAATCTCGATATTGATATTGTCCTACTTTTAAGATTTTATTATTTGGCAAAACTATCTGATAATGGCAAATTTGCCGCAACCGGATTTATCGCGCGAACGAGCATAAAAGAAATATATTCCGGCGGCTGCCATTTTATTGTTTTCATTTTTAAGATTCCAGCTGCGGCCTTCATAGAGAAATTTTCTCACTAATTCTCCCGCAGTATTGTAAATATAAATTTCAGCATCAGGGGGAACACGTAAAAACTCGATTTTAGTATCGCCCTGTTTTACATTTACAGGGTTGGGATAGACTGCCATATCATGCAAGTCCGGCGAGGGAGCCTCCGAACCCGACTCATATATGGATAAACCGTTAGCAGTGCCGACATACACAAAACCTGTGGTTTTATCAATTTCTATATGAAGCACGGCATTATCGATTAGGCCGGAATTTGCATTTTTAAAATCATCAATCCAAGTTTTTTGATTATCATCATCCCTGCTGGTAGATAATACTACTATGCCCAAATCTGTCCCAATCCATTTATTTCCCAAGCCATCAATAGCAATTGACCGGACAGTGCTAATATATTCATTGGGAAGATATATCGAATCAGTTCTATTATAGGTATCATGACTAACTAATCCAAACTCGCCGCCAATATAAAGCCTATCATATGGATCCATTGCCAAGGCAAAAACTCCTCCCTGCAGTTCAACAAGCGGTCGTATATCCGACCAAATATCGTCTTCGGTATCAGTGGAGTTGTTTCCAAAATTTAACCGATTTACATCCGTGCCGCCGACATAAATATTATTATCGTTGATATGCATAACAAGCTGATAATTATCGCTAATCTGCTGATTATCTTGAACATAAACTGCCCAAGTTGAATCATCCGGATTATGCACAGCCATAACTACAGGGGGATTTGAGCCTCTGTGGTCTAATGCCCAGATACATCCCCTACCATCAATTGCCACATCAGATATGGAAATATATTCATCAAGATAGGCGGTAAGCGGGCTGTTGGTTTCGTCAAAATTAACCCAGGTCGAATCACCATCAAAACTAAAAAGTCCATCCCCCCAGCTTGTAAACCAGACTAAATCATGAAAGACATCATACTCAACGGCAACAACAGCATTACCGCCAATTCCCGAGTTAGTATAGTTATAATTAACCCAATTTTCACCATCAAACTTTGTAACGCCCTTGTTGTTTCCATGAGCTAACCATAAATTGCCCGATGAGTCTATAGCGATATCTTCTATATTGTTGGATACAGGACCGGGGATTGTTAATACATTCCAATAATCATTATCATAAACACCAAACCCGCCGTTTGAGAAAGCTGCCCAGATATTACCCTGTCTATCTTCAGTGATACCTCGACAGCTTTGACTAATCAGACTATCGGTTGATATATGTTCCCAGTTATCGCCTGTACGCTGGAATATGCCGGCATTTGTAGCCGCCGTTAAACCGCTGGTGAGGTTCTTTAAGGCATAAATTTTTCTTGAGGGCGAATTTGCGCTGCTCCGGAATAAACTATCGGCTCCGAGATAATATACACCATTTTCGGTACCTATATAAACCGTATCGCCTACTGATTCCATACAGTATAATCCTGTATCAGGCAGTCCATTATAGCCTCGTCTGTAAATTTCCCAAAAAGGAGGATACTGAGGAAAATCATTATCTTTATCAATATAAGCAAGCCCGCTGTCTGTAACAGCCCAAAGATTATCGCCTATAATTTTAACCGCCCTAACAGCCATCTCGGAGGGCCAATCGCCAAGCCGAAGGATAATCTCTTTAAAGCCGCCGTTATCCATATAGATTAAAAACTTGCCGATACCAACATCCGCAGCAACCCATAAAACATCGCCATCGGCGACTAGATCGAGAATATTGTATCTTATATTTGTCGTTGATTTAAACAAATAGGTTTTGATTTCACCATCAGGTTCAATTTTTGAAATTGTGCCGTTGCTGCCGCCGGCAAAAACCGCTCCCGCCGAGTCTGTTTCAAGTGACAAAAGAACCTTATCGCCTAAGCCATCCGAGCTTAAGAGCTTTTCAATTTCTTCAGTCTCCGGATTGTAGCGAATTAGCCCTCCGGTCGTAGCGCAATAGACATGAAGGCTATCGCTTATAATAGCTTTGCTGTCATTGGAATTGGTAAAATTATGCCAGTCTCCAATCACCGCCAATAAATCCGAGGCAGAGAATATTATTATAACAAACAGCGCAACAGCAAGCAATCTATGATTCATAGCGTTCATTATATTTTCCCTTTTTATAAAAGGCAACAGCTAATATCAAAAAAATATTCCCCACAATACATGTTAACGGAAGAATATCTCCATAATGATTATAAATACTGGTTGATTTTTCAGGTTTAATCGAGCCGCATACAAGTTTTCTCTCAAACATATTAGTTTGAGATTTCATTCGCCCCCAGCGGTCAATAAACATCGTTACTCCGGTATTGGCGCATCGAGCCAGCGGAACCCTGTTTTCAACTGCTCTTAAAACCGACATTCGGGCATGCTGGTAGGGCAAAGATGAGGAGTCAAACCACATATCATTGGTTATTACTACCAGAAATTCGGCGCCCATGCGGCAAAAATCTGCGCAATAATGAGGAAATGCCGACTCGAAACATATAACTGCCGCAAAGTCTAAAGTATCTATGGAAAAAATGGTCATATTCCTGCCGGCCGAAAAATCAGCTTGGCCGAGACGAATCTCGCTTAATACCTTAAACCTTCCCGAAAAGGGAATGCGTTCGCTCACGGGCACCAATTTAATTTTTTCGTATATCGGAATTGAATCCGAACCAGGAGAAACCAAGATGGCGCTATTGAAATAAATATATTGGTGCTTCCCGATTTTATCATAATGAGGAACACCGCATAAAACATGAGTGTCAATGCTGTCCACAATGTTTTTTACTTGATTTAATCGGTTTGGTTCATGCATCAGGTAAAAAGGTGCGGCAGTTTCCGGCCAGATTATAAGGTCAACATCGCATAAATCTGCCTGACGAGTCATGTCAAAGTAGGTGTTCAAACTTTGCTCGCGGCCGCCTTTTTTCCATTTTATTTCACGGGTTATATTGCCTTGCAGCATCGCTATTTTAAAATTGCCGTCGTCGATATCAGGGGGAAGTCTTAACCAGCCATATAGTAAATAAATCAGCGGTAAAAACAGCGCTATACCAAATATTACCAAACGGCGTTTCGGAGTAAAGATTGATTTTAAAGAAACATAAAAAAGGATATTCACTATATGAATCATTAACGATATGCCGTAAACGCCGAATATCTCAGCCGACTGAATGATTGGCAAATAAAAGGTTTGAGTATAACCGTAATCTGCCCACGGAAAGGCAAGTTCGGTCAGCGTTCTAAGGTAATCCAAGCCAACCCATGTTAATGGCCAGCTTATATATGCAAGAGTCTTTGACCTTTTGGAGATAAAAGCATAAACCAAGCAATTTAAACCGGGAAGCAGAGACATAACTGCCAGCAAGCCCAGCGTGCCGGGGATAGTCGCCCAGAAAACCCCGTAGAGAATAGCAAAGTTAAATATCAAGCCCCATATATAACCTATTATAAATACCTTCCGAATTGATAATTCTTCGACAGCAAATAACAACAATATAGGAGACAGATAAATAATAAATCCTGTCTCATAAGGAGGAAACGAGATTGCGGTTAATAGAGCAGAAATGCTTGCTAAGTATATCCTGAATTTCATTTGCGGTTCATCTATAATAGTTGCGATTATTTATTTAATATCATTGGTGATGTTGAATATTTCATGTTGAATATTTAGAATATGCAAAGATTGCTTTTTTCACCTTACTACGCTGACTTTTTTCAAAAGCGTTTTACCTGTCATTTGCTCAGGCTGTTCTATTCCCAGATATTTCAGCATAGTAGGAGCAACATCAGCTAAGACGCCGCCGCTTTTAAGTGTATCCCTAAAATCATCATCGACAAGTATAAACGGCACTTCAAAAGTAGTGTGAGCGGTAAATGGTTCGCCGTTATCTTCTTTCATTTTCTCAGCATTGCCATGATCGGCAGTAATCATCACAATCCCGCCGGCATTTTTAACGGCTTTCACCACTTTGGCGACATTTTCATCGACAGTCTCGACAGCTTTCACGGCCGCCTCGAAAATACCGGTATGGCCAACCATATCGCAATTGGCAAAATTCAAAATGATAACGTCGTATTTATTTGATTCGATGCGTTTTAAAACCTCAGCGGTTATCTCCGGCGCCGACATTTCCGGCTGAAGATCGTAAGTGGCAACTTTAGGCGATGGAATCAGGCATCGGTCCTCACCCTCAAGCATCCTTTCAACTCCGCCGTTAAAAAAGAACGTTACGTGGGGATATTTTTCAGTCTCGGCGATTTTCAACTGCTTAAGCCCAGCTTCCGAAATTACCTCGGGGAAAATCTTGTCAAGCTTCACCTGAGGATAGGCAACCTCGGCTTTTAAATCATCCGCATAATGAGTCATCGAAACAAGATTGACGATAACTTTCGGCTCGCGCTTGAATCCCTTGAAATTTTCTTCTGTAAAGGCTTTGCTTATCTGACGGGCGCGGTCGGACCGGAAATTAAAAAAAATTACGCCATCACCGGAAGCTATTAATCCGGCATTCGGAGCGGCATTTGAGCTGACTATCGATTCCATGAACTCATCGGTGTTTTCGCGTTCATAATGTTCTTTGACCGTTGTGATAAAGTCATCGGTCTTCTCGCCTTTTCCGCCGCAGAGAAGGTCATAGGCTATTTTATTTCGTTCCCATCTGTTGTCTCTATCCATGGCATAATACCTGCCGATGACAGTCGATAATTTACCTACGCCGATTTCATCTGTCTTTTTCAGCAATTTCTTAATGAAACTAGCTCCCGAATACGGCGATGTGTCGCGGCCATCAAGAAAAGCATGAATATATACCCTATCCAATTTATGTTTGCGGCAAAGTTTTAAAATGCCGTACAGGTGATTCATCGAGGAATGAACACAGCCATCGGATAAAAGCCCCATAAGGTGAAGCGATTTTTTATCGTGTATAACTTTTTCTATACATGAATTAAATACGGGATTGGTGAAAAGTTCGCCATCGCTAATCGATTTATCGATACGGGTAACCTCTTGATAAACCACTCGACCGGCTCCGAAATTAAGATGACCTACTTCGGAGTTGCCCATCTGTCCATCCGGCAAGCCTACCGATAAACCAGATGCTCCCAGCGTTGTATGAGGGTATTCATTCCAGAGTTTATCTATATTTGGCGTGTTGGCTGTTTTTACGGCGTTGTAATAATCGGATGGGTTTATGCCGAATCCATCCATAATTATAAGTGTTACCGGTCGTTTTGTAATATTGCTGTTGTTCATAATCTAAGCTGCACTTTCTTTTTGCCTGTTTCACAAAAGCCTATATCATAAACATCGACATTTTTTTGTTTTGCTTTCTCAAATATTTGTTGGGAATTGTCCTTGTCGCATATGAGCGTCATCCCGATTCCCATATTAAATACCCGATACATCTCTTCATCCGAAACCGAGGCAATCCGGGCAATTGCCTTAAAAACGCCCGGCGGCTCCCACACTGATGTATCAATAACAGCCGATATGCCGTCCGGGATAATTCTATTGATATTCCCGTAAAATCCGCCGCCTGTAAGATGAGCAATCCCTTTAATAATACCCTCATCAAGTAAAGGCGAAACTATATCAAGATATGACCTGTGTACCGTCAACAGTTCATCGCTCACTTTTTTGCCGGTTTCCTCGATTGTATCGTCTGTTTGCATGCCGGCAATATCGAAAAAGGCGCGCCTTGCCAATGAATAGCCATTGGTATGAAGTCCGGTTGAGGCCAAGCCGATAATTTTGTCTCTCGGCTTGATTGAACTGCCGTCGATTATCTTATCGCTATCGACCCAGCCAACTATGAAGCCGGCGACATCATATTCGCCATCGCTGTAAAAACCGGGCATCTCGGCAGTTTCGCCGCCCAAAAGCGCCATATTATTTTCTTGGCAGGCAATAGTCAGCCCCCTGACAATATCCACAACAGTATCCGGCGATAGCTTGCCTAAGCCGAGGTAGTCGAAAAAGAACATCGGACGGGCGCCGCAGCATAGAATATCATCCACAAGATGATTTACCAGGTCCTGACCGATTGTATTATGCTTGTTTGTCAAAAAAGCAAGCTTCAGTTTGGTGCCAACGCCATCGGATGAGCCTACCAGGACTTTATTGGTTCCGGTAAGTTCCTTAAGAGAATACAATCCGCCAAAACCGCCATGAACTCCAAGCACGGAATCATTATGGGTTTTCTCCACTAATTCTTTTAGCATTGATTTTGCTTTATCCGAGGCGTCAAGGTTGACGCCGGATTTAGCATATTCGGAGGCGAGATTTTTCATGTTAGCCTTTGTCCGTTTATTTCAAGTTCAAACTTTAATCCTAAAAATTCAGCCGCCCGACGGCAGACCGACATACGTGATAAAAATATCTCAAAATATTCCATAACCGACGATACCGAATTATCGATTTTAATTTCAAGGACGATTCTTTTCTTAACATCATCAACCCGCAAAAAAGATGATTTAGCCGCCCAGTTTACTCGGTCGTGAATATCTTTTTTGATAAATTCGGTTGTCCGCACGCGCGATTGATGCACATCGGATTTATCTGCCAATATAACCGCCGCGCAAATATCCGATATGGGCGACCCGTCTTTTTCATCATGATTGCCGATTGCGGCGATTATTTCTATAATATCAATGTAATCCATCCCCATTTCACTTAGAATGTTTATAGCCATAACCGAAGCTGTCTGGGCATGGTAATCGCGATTTATAACATTGCCGATATCATGAAGATAGCCGGCAATCGCCGCCAACTGGGCGCGTCTTTCGCCTTTACCGAGACGGATCATTATGTTGTAGGCGATACTGGCGGCTAACGAGCAGTGCCTGTCGCCATGCTCGGTATAGCCGATAACGCCTAAATACTCGTCAGCCTTAGTGATTAAGGCGGCCACTTTTTTGTTTTGTTTAACATCATCTAATGTAATCAAATTGTCTCCACCGTATTTTTTAATGTAAGAGCATAAAAGCTGCAGGTCAAGCTCTATGTCATTTCTCTTGGGTCAACATCAATCTTTAGTAAAACTCCCTTATCCTTGCCGGGGTGCCCGGAAATAACAAAATCCTTTAGCTTCTTTTTAAAGTCGGCAGAAAACCTGCCTTTTAAAACCAATTGATAGTGATATTTATTGCCAAGGCGAAACACGCCAGTGGGAGCTGGTCCCAACACTTTGCCGGTTTTCAAGTTGGCGGCAAATTCTTTGGCTGATTTTTTAGCCGCCCAACGCGTAAACGATTCGTCTTTGCCGGAAAATACCAATCTTATGATTTTACCAAAAGGAGGATAGCTAAGTTCCCGCCGAAATAGCAGTTCATTACTATAGAATTTTTCGTAATTTTGGTCGGCAATAAAACCAAGTATCCCTGATGAGGGGTCGTATGTCTGGACAACAAATTCGCCTCGGTCATCGCTGTTTGCTGTGCGGCCAGCCCGACCGGCGGCTTGCACCAAAAGCTGGAACACTTTTTCGGAGGCTCTGAAATCCGGCACATGTAAGCCGGCATCGGCTAAAACTACGCCGACCATGCCAACCTGCGGGAAATGATGGCCTTTGGCAACCATCTTAGTTCCCATAAGTATAGGTTTATCGCCAATCTCGAATGTTGTGATTATCTTCTCGATGGCGCCTTTATGGGCGGTTGTATCCGAATCCATTCTTATTATGCCTTTTTCGCCCAAAAGCTCAATCAGCAATTCCTCCAGCTTCTGTGTGCCGATTCCCTGATAATCAAATGATGTGCCTTTACAGTTGGGGCATATCTCCGGCGCCGAGGCGGCATAGCCGCAAAAATGACAGCGTACAAGGCGGCCTTTTTTATGATAGGTCATAGCCACTTTGCAGTTGGGACAAAGCGCTATATAACCGCAGGCGCGGCACATTAATATACTTGAATAACCCCGGCGATTTAAGAGTATTATAACCTGCTTTTCATCGGCGATATTCATACACAACCGTTCGATAAAAGTTTCTGAGAGCGGCCAATATTTATATTCAACATCAACATTTTTCAAATCTACGGCATAGGCAGTTGGAAGTTTGCCGCCCCCATATCTTTCGGGCAATCTCAAAAGCTGATATTTGCCTGCTTGAGCGTTACAGAAGCTTTCCATCGAGGGTGTGGCCGAGCCAAGAACAGTTGTCGCACCCTCGATTTTTGCCCGCATCAAAGCCACATCACGGGCATTATAACGCGGCGGCGGCTCGGATTGTTTGAATGAATCATCCTGCTCCTCATCAATAACTATCAAGCCAAGATTATTCAATGGCACAAATACTGCCGACCTAACCCCAAGCACTACTTTCAGTTCTCCTGATTTGACTCGCCGATAGACATCCGCCCGCTGTCCTGCGGTTATCCGCGAATGCCACAGACCAATCGGGCATTCTACCGATGCTGAGAACCGCGCGATAGCTTGAGGGGTAAGTGAGATTTCAGGCAAAAGAATCAAGACCGACTTGCCGGCGGCAATAGCTTCCTTAGCCGCTTTAATATATACCTGCGTCTTGCCCGAACCGGTTACTCCATAAAGCAGAAATGTTGAGCCATTATTATTTTGTAATGAATCGATAATTGCTTCGGCGGCTTTTTGCTGGGCGGTATTTAATTTGACCTGCTCCGGGTTTTGTAATTCCGGCAGCGCTATGGCTCCATCGTATTCCCTGGTAATCTCGATAAAGCCCTCGTTAGTTAGAGCATCGATTATCGAACGAGAGAAACCCATAGCAGTAAGCTTTGACATAGCGGTACATTCGGGACTGCTTGATAAAACATCTATCAGCTCTTTTCGACGGAGTGTTAATTTCGACGCAGATGACGTATAATCGAAGCCGGCTTTCAGGCTAACCTTTGCAGCCGTTTTAGGCTTTGATGTTTTATAGTCAGCCGAAAGGAATAATATGCCGGTTTTTATCATTTCCTTGATAAGGGAATTCGATATGCCTGAAATAATTTGCTTGGCATGACTATAAATATAGCCGTTTCTATGTGACTTTATTTTGCCGTAAACGAATTGCCATTTTGAATCATCAGGTATTCTGTCGCCGGCACAAACTCTCATCCTTGCCCGGCCTAAAACGCCCGGCGGATAAGCGGCTTTTAAGACATCCCCGATGGGGCAGATATAATAATCGGCAAGCCATTTTATTAACGTTAGATGGTTTGCCGGAAGAGTATATGCCGAATCAATCAAGCCGCTTATTTTTTTCAATCGGGAATCAGGCAATGCAGGTTTGTTTGTATATTCCAAAACTGCGCCCACAGCCGAGTAATTGCGAAAGGGAACCATTACTAGTCTGCCAATCAGCGAACTTTTATCCTTCGATGATTGCAGATTTTCGGGAACTATATAGGTATAGGTCTTATAACCGGTTCCCGGAAGCGCTACTTGAATATACATAAAATAAATAAGGCAGCCCATTTGAGCTGCCTTATAATTAAAAAATGATAATTACTATTTCTTCTGACAGTTTTCAAAAGCTTCATTGGCCGCAATTGCTTCCTTTTTCATTTTCAGCTTAAGATATGTATTGGCAAGAAATTGCCAGCCCTCGCAATGGTCAGGATTATCCATGGTGAATTTTTCAAGATTACCTTTTAGCTTTGTTAGTTCCTCATCAGTTTTAGCGCATTGATATGTTGACAGCAGATATAGAAAATTATTATCTACATCAGAAGGTTCTAAAGAGACATATCGTTCAAATTTTTCCGCAGCTTTGCAGAAATTTTTCAAACTTAAGTTTAAGAGCGCCACATTTAGCCAGGCATCCGGATTATCCGAGTCGAATTCAAGCGCTTTGTTATACATTTCTAAAGCCTTAGTTGTATCGCCTCTTTCGAGATAGATATCGCCAATCCGGTATAAAACATTTGCATCGGTCGGGTTTTTATCGATTAACTTTTGGAGAACGACCTCAGCTTCATCAAATAATTGATTTACCATACACATATTAGCATAAAGCTTAGCGGCATTTAAACTGTCGGGGACAATTTCATAGGCTTTTTTACTCATATCGTAAGCTTTTTCCAACTGTCCTATCCGAAAAGCGCAGTCTCCGCCAAACATGTAAGGCTCATATCGATACGGCCAGCATACAATGCAGGACTCGAAGGCTTCTAATGCTTTCTCAAAATCTTTTTCTTGACGCGCCAAATCCGCTTGTTTAATAAGTTCATCCCATTTTTCCATCCTGATAGTATCAGCATCTATCTTAAAAGCGTCGCTTATTTCTACCGATTTCTTAAAGGCTTTATCCATTTCTACATAGTTGCCTTCCATCGAGTGGACCCAGCCCCAGAGGTAGTAAACCTCGGCATTATTCGGATAATTCTTTTCGGCTTTGGTCAGGTTCATTTTAACCCGATCAAGGTTAGGGTCTGCTTTGGGTTTTTGCCGCGTTCCCAGTTCAATTTTTACGGTTCTGATTTCTTTTGGCATACAACCCGCTATGAACACTGCGCTAATAATCAGCAGTATGCCCAGAGCAATTATGCGTTTCATCGTTCCTCCATAACATTAATATTTAATTGTATAAGTTAGTTTTGCCTCGCTATCGGCGGCCACCGGAATATCAAATTCAATTTTATAATTGTCAATTTTTCTGTAGTCCATATTGCTCTTAACTACCTTCCATTCCCGCCAACCTTGCGGGTGTTCAACCACAGCAACTACTATATCTTCATTTTTATGATTTTTCAAGCTAATTTCGCAACTTTCACGATAATGCTCACGGCTCAGCTCTTCTCTATCGACAATACTTCGCGTGCCGGTGATATCGAAAGCATCGCCGAGATAAACCCGCACTTTCTCATCTTTAGGCGTATGGTCGATAAGGTCTTCTCCCACAAACTGCAGAGCTTTCTGCGAATCCTCTTTATATACCCGCAATTTGCCTTTGGGAAGCGGCATGCCCAGCCCGGCTTTCTCGGAATTATCAAACTCGAGATTAGTTTTGATTTTCACTTTGTTGTCTTGAGAGCGGGAATAACGGCGCTGCTGTTGAGCATCAAATATATAAACTTTTTTCACCGCAGTCCGGGCGGGCGGAAACAATGTCAACTGTTTAATCTCTTTATCGTTTAATGTTGCCGGTCTGTTAAGCGTATAAAGATGATACTCGAAAAATGATTCCTCTTCGAACTGCGGTCTGCCGGAACCTTTGGGCATTGATGAACCATGCAGCATATTAAATTCACGCCCGCGCCGTTCGGTTACACGGTGAACATCCCCGGCAACTAATTTCAGCTTGGCATTATTATAGGCTGTACCGCTTGTATTGTTAACCGTAACCCAGCCGGATATATCAAGACGGTTATCATCTTTGGAGACCACCGCTACGTAATCGGCTTGCCAGTTGATGCCGCCGGTAAGATAGCTGACCTCGCATTTTTTGGAACCGCTTGAGGGCGATTCAATTTCCCAGCGTAATGTCGGCTTTAGGATAAGACCCTCAAGCGAGGGGAATTTGTAGTCGATGATTTTCACCAGCGCAATCATTACAACCTCACCGCCGGTATCTCTGAGAATTATGTTATTGCTGTCGTATGACATCAGCTTACCTTTATAATGTCTGTCATCCTCGCCGATGACCTCAATTGTTTTGCCAATAAACCGTTTCAGCAGAGATTCGGTAGAGACTAAGTCATACAAATAATTCTGTTCATATACAGCGATATTTTTATCATCCAAACAGCGGAAATTGACGCTGGTGGCATCGATTTGCGAAGCTACCTCATCAAAATCGAGAAAATTGACGCCTTTCTTGAAATTGAGTTCTCTGACATCTTTAACCAGCCCTAGGTTATTATTATAGATAGTGATAGCTACATCGCTCTGGCCGTCGGCGAATACGCCCGCATAAAAAACCAGAATTGACAATGTGATTAATAACTTTTTCATAAAATCCTCCAGTTAACATTATTTTATTATTATACGCCTGGAGGGGCATTTTTATTCCACCGCCGTTATTGTATAATAAACGAATTTTAAATGCAAGGAAAACTCCTGGAAATTATATTTTACTTTAAGACTGAATTATTACCAGAAAATACCGGAGAGTTGAAGTAGGTCAACTCCACTTGGGACTTGATCCGCCAGTTAAATAGGTCAAGCCTCAAATAGGCTTGACTTGAAAGACGGTATCTACTGGGCTGATAATTTCCGCGAAGGCAGGAACCCTTTCCTGCCTTCTGTTGCGAGAGTGCCGATGTCGTCAGGAAATCCGCCGCGGCGGACTGACGACGCTTTCTGGCGACGCAGGAAACACACCCCTAACTTCCCTCAAGAGGGGAATAATAAATGTTGGCACATGATAACGTGTGCTACCCACCCTATTCTCTCGCGAGAGTGGAATAATATTTGCGTTAACACGTTATATCACTACTGTCCGGCCTTTTGTCCGCCTTAGGCGGATGCTATAGTGATGTCATTCCCA